>NZ_ONTA01000260.1:0-7859 GCF_900320625.1 Megasphaera sp. DJF_B143 | reverse complement strand
TCAAAAAAATAGGGAATATTGTGTCAAAAAAACTATACGAATTTAGTGAATTATTGTATAATAATAAGCAAGGATAACGATGGAGCTGGTTAGTCATAGTCCCATCAGCAAGGAGGAATTTTGCTATGAGGTTGAATCAGGCAACAGATTACGCGTTTCGTATGGTATTGTACCTGGCATCTTTGCCGGAAGGAACAAAAATAACGGGAGCTGCCCTGGCAGAAAAACAGAATATACCGGAACGCTTCTTGTTAAAAATCATGCGCAGTCTGACGGCTGCCAATATCATGAAATCATACCGGGGCGTAGAAGGAGGATTTGCCCTCCAGCGCGCACCGAAAGATATTACCCTTTTTGATATCATTGAAGCCGTAGAAGGACAGACGGAATTACAGCGCTGCCTTCATGATGTGGGATCGTGTTCCAAAGGATGCAGCGGCATGTGTTCCATTTACGCGGCCTTTGCCGGTATTCAGCGTAATCTGGCCAAACAATTGAAATCGTATAATTTTGAAGACCTGGCGAATCAGGAAAAGGCCATAAAGAACGCCGAAGAAGCTGCCAAAGCGGCTGCTGCCCCGGACGAAGACAAAGCAAAAGCGGAATGACCATATTGATATGGAGACTGGTGCTGAAGTACGATTATCTTCAGTGCCAGTTTTTATTTGCTTCAGGTCAGGGAAGAAGCTCTTTTCAGCGCCCCTGAAATATTGTACAATAAAAATACTGCATGAAATGTCTCATGTACGTACTGTCTTCAGATATTATATCAGGGAGTGTACTATGTATTTACCAATTCAGGGATTCATCAGCAGTTTCCGCCTGCTCGATGTTGTAGATATTCTGCTCGTCGCTTTCTTTTTATATAAAATGCTGATCCTGATCCGTAATACGCGGGCTGTGGCCCTTATCAAAGGCCTCATCGTCCTCGGTGCCGTTACGGTAATCAGCAGCAGCCGCTTTCTCAATCTTCACGTCATCAACTGGATGCTTCAACAGGGCATGATGGTCATCATGTTTGCCTTGCCTGTCGTATTCCAGCCGGAATTGCGCCGTGCCCTGGAGCAAATCGGCCGCGGCCGCCTCATCCGTTCCAGCCAGGTCGTCGATATGGAAGCACTGGAGCGGCTGCTCGATGAAATCGTAGCTGTTACGGAATCCATGTCCAAAACTCATACGGGGGCACTCATCGTCTTTGAACGGGATGTCGGCCTCAATGATTATATTGACACGGGCATTCAGATTGACGGTAAAGTGTCGCGGGAACTGCTGGGAAATATTTTTATTCCCAATACGCCGCTCCACGACGGAGCGGTTATCATCCGCGATGACCGCATCATGGCGGCGGGGTGTCTGCTGCCGCTTACCAGTGACCGTTCCCTTTCGACGGAATTGGGGACGCGCCACCGGGCCGCTATCGGTATCAGTGAACTGGCCGATGCTGTCGTCGTAGTAGTCAGTGAAGAAACGGGATCGATTTCTTACACATACGGCGGCCACATTTACCGTCATCTCGACGGCACGGCACTGCGCAACGTTCTTATGACATTCCTCAAACGGCAGCCTCAGGGGCTGGCCAACATATTGAAATGGAGGCCGATGAAATAATGATCAAGCTCAATCAAAAATGGCAGCTGCGCATCATCTGTCTCATTCTGGCCATTGTCCTCTGGTTTGTCATCATCAATGAACAAAACCCGACGAGCGAAGGCAGCTATACCGTACCGGTCACCGTAGAAAATCTCAATTCCCAGTATATTGCGGCCAATGTCCCCAAGACAGTCTACGTCCGCCTTTCCGGTCCGCGCAATACGATTATTAACGTTGGTGCATCGGATATCAAGGCCTATATCGACCTCTCCAACGCCCAGGAAGGTGAAATGGAAGTCCCGATACACGTACAGATTCCCAATGGGACGGAACTGAAGAAACAGGCACAGAATTCGGCAAAAATTTATATTGATGTCTATGCCGTACAGGAATTCAAACTGACGCCTCATCTCAACGGCAAGCTACCCGATAATGTAGCTATCAGCAGTCTGCGCATGGTGCCCGATACAGTCGTCGTCAGTGGAGCCCGCCGCCTTATTCAGCAGGTAGACCGGGCCATCATCGATATTCCGGTCGGTGATAAAAACCAGGACTTCTCGGTCATGGCACCGATTCATCTGGTCCATGCCGATGGATCTCCTGTAGATGGGCTGGAAATGACGCCGTGGCAGAGCAAGGTCAATGTGAAACTGCTGACCGATGCCGTGACCAAACGGGTCCCGGTCTATGTGACGACGACGGGGGACCCGGCTGACGGGTATACCGTAAAGCGTGTCAGTCCCATTCCGGAAAGTGTAGAAATACGCGGACGGTCTGATGTCGTCGGTACCGTGTCAGGCATCAATCTGGCAGCAGTCAATGTCAGCGGTATCAGTGAAACGAAAGACTTTGAAATGTCTGCGCCATCCATTGATGGGGCCGTCTTTGCGCCGGATACGATTAAAGTCACCGTTGAAGTCGGCAAGGACGATTAAAGGAGAGAATCATTTTGCTCAGAGTACTAAATATACGGACCGCCGTTCCGATGGAAAAGCCGCTCCCGGTCCTGGCAGCGAAGAAATTACGCTGCCGTAAGGAAGACATACAGCGTCTGGTCATCGTACGGCGTTCCATAGATGCCCGCCGGAAACCGCACATCTACTTTGTGTTTACGGTCGATGTCACCCTGGCTGACGAAGCGCGGGTATGGAAACATTGCCACGACGCCAAAGACGTTCGAAAACTAGAGATCCGGCCTGAACCGCCGATTCATCCTGGAAACCGGAAACTGGCCCACCGGCCGGTCGTCGTCGGTACCGGTCCGTCTGGTCTGGCGGCAGCCCTGGAATTGGCCCGTCATGGATACCGGCCTGTAGTCTATGAACGAGGCTGCGATATCGATACGCGGACACGCCATGTAGAAGAGTTCTGGGATGGCGGTCCCTTCCGTCCCGAGTCGAATGTACAGTTCGGTGAAGGCGGAGCCGGCACTTTTTCAGACGGAAAACTGACGACGCGGGTCAATCACCCGTTGCTGCCCAGGATACTCCAGATGTTTGTCCAGGCCGGGGCACCGGAAGATATCCAGTATGCCTATAATCCTCACGTAGGTACGGATATCCTGCGACGCGTCGTAAAGAATATGCGCCAGACTATCGAACGCATGGGCGGGACCATTCATTTCAACAGCTGTGTGACTGATATCGGCAGAGACGATACGGGGCAGATTACTTCAGTTACCATCAATGGCACGGAGACGGTCCCGGCAGAGGTCGTCATCATGGGAATCGGGCACAGTGCCCGAGATACGTACCACATGTTGTACCAGCAGGGAATCCATATGGAACGGAAAGATTTCGCCGTAGGCGTACGCATCGAACATACCCAGGACTTGATTGATCATTCCCAGTATGGCTGCAGCGCAGCTGAGCTGGGACTGGATGCCGCCGATTATGCACTCGTATATCATGATAAACAAAGCGACCGGTCCTGCTATTCCTTCTGTATGTGTCCCGGCGGCGTCGTCGTAGCGGCCGCGTCAGAAGAAGGCGGTGTCGTGACCAATGGCATGAGCTTGTACAAACGGGATAGTGGTATTGCCAACAGCGCTCTCGTCGTCAATGTGACGGCCGATGACGTGGGCGGTTCGACGCCACTGGCGGGAATAGAATTCCAGCGTCGCTATGAAAAGCTGGCCTATGAAGCAGGCGGCAGGACATATAAGGCACCGGCACAAACGGTAGGATCGTTCCTGGGACGGGACGATACGGGGCAGATGCCGTCTGTCACGTCTTACCGGCCCGGCGTCGTCTGGACCGATCTGCGCCGCGTTCTGCCCGGCTTTGTGACTGATACGCTGGCAAAGGCCCTGCCATATTTTGGCCGGCGTATTCATGGCTTTGACGATCATAACGCCGTCATGACGGGCGTAGAGACCCGGACCAGCGCTCCGGTACGGATTGTCCGGGGAGAAGACCGTATGGCTGATGGCAGCAGCGGCCTCTATCCTGTCGGCGAAGGAGCCGGATATGCCGGAGGAATTATGAGTGCTTTTCTCGATGGTCTGGAAACAGCTATCGCAATTATAACTATATATCAACCGTTGGAGGGAAAATAAATGGCAAGATTGTTTGGAACTGATGGAGTACGAGGTATAGCAAATGATACATTGACGCCGGAACTGGCATATCATCTGGGACGGGCGGCTGCGTACGTACTGGGGCAGGAAAAAGAACATCCCACATTCCTTATCGGCAGGGATACGCGTATTTCCGGAACGATGCTCGAAAGCATCCTGGCAGCAGGGATTACCTCGGCAGGGGGAAACTGCTATCTTGTCGGTGTGATCCCGACACCGGCCATTGCCTATCTGACACGGGTCCATCATCTCGACGCTGGCGTCATGATTTCGGCTTCCCATAATCCGTTTGAATACAATGGTATCAAATTCTTTGACCAGTACGGATATAAACTGCCCGATGAAACAGAAGACCGCATTGAAGAATACATGCTCAAAGATGAACGTTCCGGTATCCAGAGCCGTCCGACCGGCGCAGCTATCGGTACGATTTCTAACTGGACGAATCTGCAGGATGAATATGAAGATTTCATCGTCCAGTCTACCGATGTCGACCTGACAGGACTAAAAATCGTCCATGACGGGGCCAATGGATCGGCTTCCCAGCTCGGTCCGGATATCTTCCGCCGGCTCGGTGCGGAAGTCATCGCTATCCACCATGAACCCAATGGCATCAATATCAACGACCACTGCGGTTCTACCCATCTGGAAAGCCTTAAAGAAGCAGTCCTGCAGAACGGTGCCGATATCGGTATCGCCAATGACGGCGATGCCGACCGCTGCCTGGCTGTCGATGAAAAAGGACAGGAAATGGATGGCGACCAGATTATGCTCCTCTGCGCCCTGAAATTGAAAGAAGAAGGGCGGCTGAAACAGGATACGGTCGTCGGTACGGTCATGAGCAATATCGGTTTCCACAAGGCCCTGAAAGAAATGGGGTGCCAGAGCGTCATCACTGCCGTCGGGGACCGTTATGTCCTGGAACGGATGCGCAAAGATGGCTATTGCCTGGGAGGCGAACAATCGGGACATATTATTTTCCTCGATTATAATACGACGGGCGATGGCCTGTTGACGGCTGTGCAGCTGCTGTCTATCATGAAAACACGCCAGAAGCCTTTGTCTGAACTGGCAGGAATCATGACGAAATATCCGCAGATCCTGAAAAATGTCACCGTACAAACGAAATCGGGCTGGGAAAATAACAATCTCATCATGGCGGCTATCGCTGCCGGGGAAGAAGAACTGGGTGATGAAGGCCGGATCCTCGTGCGTCCGTCCGGAACGGAACCGCTTATCCGCGTTATGGCGGAAGGCCCGGATCTGGACCAGCTGCAGCGCATCGTAGACGATATCGCCCTCGTCGTAGAACATGAAATGGGACCGTCGAAATAAGCGCGGGTATTGACCAGAGTCATAGCTTATATTAAAATAAGGGAATGGAGTATACTACTTCATTCCTTTTTATTCGTTTAGGAATCCATTCGTAAAATGGATAGCGCTAGTGCCTGCGTGAGGAACAGGCAGACGAGGTAGAGAAGTATCGAAGATTCAGCGGATGTCTCTCGGCAGCTCCGGCCGTCATGTAATGAAAAAATCACACTGGTAACAGGGTGGACAAAATCATTGCAGGGAGCGCACAGGGGTAGTGCGCCTATTTTACGGCGCAGCCCCGGAAAACAGGAGGAAAAAATTATGTGTGGTATTGTTGGTTATGTTGGCGACCGCCAGGCGGCAGATTTTCTTTTGGAAGGCCTTGCTAAATTAGAGTACAGAGGCTATGATTCTGCTGGCATAGCTGTATATCATGATGGAAAAATAAAAGTACAGAAAAAAGTGGGCCGGCTGGTCAACCTGAAGAAAGTTGTCGAACAGGACCCCAATATCGGGACTATCGGCATTGGTCATACCCGCTGGGCTACCCATGGCGGCCCTTCTGATGTCAATTCTCATCCTCATATGAGCATGGACGGGAAATTTGCAGTCGTCCACAATGGCATCATTGAAAACTACATGACGTTGAAAGAAGAATTACTGGCCAAAGGCTATCAGTTCAAATCAGAAACGGATACAGAAGTCGTGGCTCACCTCTGCTCTGACATGTATGATGGTGACTTTGCCAGCACGGTCCGCCGGGTCCTGAAACGGCTCCGTGGCTCTTATTCCCTGGTCTTCATGAGTACCTATCAGCCCGATACGATTATCTGTTGCAAAAAGGATAATCCGCTTATTGTGGGACTCGGCGACGGGGAGAATTATATTGCATCGGATATACCGGCTATTCTCAACTATACGCGCCGGACGTATATCATGAACGATGGCGAAGTCGCTATTGTCAAAAAAGACAGCGTCTGGGTAACGGATTTGGACGGGCAGCCTGTTTCCAAAAAAGTATTTGAAGTCAATTGGGATGCTGAAGCTGCTGAAAAAGGCGGCTTTGAGCATTTTATGATCAAAGAAATTTTTGAACAGCCCAAGGCTATCCGTGATACCCTGAGCTGCCGCGTGGCGGACGATGGCAAATCGGTTAAATTCGACGAACTCAACTGGTCGCCGGAAGATGTCAACTCTATCGGAAAGATTATGATCACCGCCTGCGGTACGGCTTATCATGCTGGGCTGCTGGCTAAGTATTTCATTGAAAAACTGGCCCGCATTCCCGTCGAAGTAGACATTGCTTCAGAATACCGCTATCGCGATCCCCTGACAGATAGCAAGACGCTGTGCATTATCATCAGTCAGTCCGGGGAAACGATTGATACACTGGCGGCACTCAAAGAAGCAAAACGGCGGGGAGCCCGCTCTCTGGCTATTACCAATGTCGTTGGCTCGTCTATCTCCCGGGAAGCAGACCAGGTTGTTTATACCTGGGCAGGCCCGGAAATTGCTGTAGCATCGACAAAGGCCTATACGACACAGCTCGTAGCATTGCTGCTGCTGGCACTCTACATGGGTCGTCTCAACGGGCAGCTTAGCGCAGAAAAAGAAACAGAGATTCTTCAGGATCTGCAGAAGGTTCCGGAGCAGTGCCAGTATATCTTTGACCATGCCGATGATGTGAAACAGCTGGCAGAAAAATTCAAGAATAAAGAAGATGTCTTTTTCATCGGCCGCTCTATGGATTATGGCCTGGCCATGGAAGGGGCTTTAAAACTGAAAGAAATTTCCTACATCCATGCCGAAGCCTATGCCGGTGGTGAACTGAAACACGGTACCCTGGCCCTGATTGTTGACGGTGTCCCCGTCATAGCCCTGGCTACCCAGCGGGATGTAGAAGAAAAGATGATAAGCAATATCAAAGAAGTCAAGGCCCGCAATGCCCAGGTAGTAGGCGTCGTGCAGGATGATGACACGGAAGTGGCCAAGACGGTGGACTATATCATCAAAATCCCCAAATCGGATAATTTTGTCATGCCCGTCATGACGGTTATTCCCCTGCAGCTGCTGGCGTACTATGCAGCCGTAGTCAGAGGAAATGATGTAGACAAGCCGAGAAATCTGGCTAAGAGTGTTACTGTAGAATAAGAATCAGGTGTATAAAGCCGACAGGTGAATGAAAGAGCGTTCGCCTGCCGGCTTTTTTAAAAAATCCCTTGACAAGAAGGGAAGAGTGGGATATACTAAACAAGCTGTTGAGCGGACGGGAAGGTTCCCTTCCTCCTATCAAAAGTATTTCAAAAAAAGTGCTTGACAAACTCCTGTGAGTTTGTTAAGATATACAAGTCGCCGCGATGAGCGATGAACTTCCTTC
>NZ_ONTA01000261.1:0-5244 GCF_900320625.1 Megasphaera sp. DJF_B143 | reverse complement strand
GGAGCCATTGCAATTACTATATTTATGATTGTACTGACTAATATGACCGGCTTGCCATCTATTCCTTTTTTAACGGTTAATGGTGTTATATTTGGCCTGCTGCCGGGCATTGTCATTTCCTGGATAGGGGAAGTATTAGGAAATATTCTGGGATTTGTCATCATGCGGACCGTGCTGAGGGATAAGGCACGCAAACTAGTGGAACGCAGCCATCTGACAGAAAAACTGGATAAGTACAGTACGATAAAGACGATAGCATTGGCCCGGGCTATACCGTATTCACCGAATCTGGTCATTACGGCAGTGGCCTCGATGAGCCGCATCAGTTTTGCCAATCATCTGGTAGCTACCATTATAGGCAAAGTCCCTTCCGTCATCGTTGAAGTATGGCTGGGGCATGACTTATTGAAATTTGGACAGTACGGTGGCCGGATCATCATATGGGCAACGCTGATTCTGACAGTTTATTATGCATACAGGCAGTATAAGAAAAGATAGAAGGGGTGCAGATGGAACGAGCTTTTGCGTTAGTACGGATGGATGAGAAGCATCCGCATTGGCAGATGGCTGTTTCCCGCAGAGGAAAGCTATATCATCGGGCAGATGATTTCCGTACAGAATTTGGCCGGGATTTTACGCGCATCATCCATTCAACTGCTTATAGCAGACTGAAACATAAGACACAGGTCTTTTTTACGACAAAAAATGATCATATTTGTACGCGTATCGAACATGTCAATCAGGTCGCTTCAGTCAGCGGGACAATCGGGCAATATTTGGGGTTGAATACGGAATTGATACAGGCTATTGCCAATGCTCACGATCTGGGACACTCTCCTTTTGGTCATCTGGGAGAACGGGTTTTACGGCAAATCAGTGAGAAAGAACTGCATGAAACATTCTGGCACGAAAAACAAGGCTTGCGTGTAGTTGATGACATTGAAACACTACTTGACCCCGAAGGAAGAACTTCTAATTTGCTTTTAACATATGCTGTGCGTGATGGTATTATCTGTCATTGCGGAGAAGTACACCAGACCGTTTTACGTCCGCGGAAAGAGGCCATTGATTTAGAATCTATTCAGCGCCCTAATGAATTTGAACCTTATACATGGGAAGGCTGTGTTGTCAAAATCGCTGATAAAATCGCTTATCTCGGACGCGATATAGAAGATGCTGTACGGCTCCATATTCTGACGGAAGATGGATATCCTTTGCAGGAGCTTAAACAAGAATTAAATGGGCATCTTCATGCTCATTTGCCGTCTGTCAGTAATACGGCTATTATGTATCCCCTTATTACCGATTTGTGCAAAGAAAGTTCTCCGGATAAGGGCCTGATCCTGTCCCAGAATCATCTTAACCTGATGCATTGCGTCATGAAATTTAATTATCAGTATATTTATCATAATAAAAGGCTGGAAGTATATCATTCCTATGCCCGCTTGATCCTTGAGTCGATTTATGGAATTTTAAAAGAATGTTATGCTGGTGAAAAGACATTGGACAATATCCGGCTTCTGCAAGAGGATTATCCTACTCTGGGAAAACATTTTTTGGAACGGATGCGAAAATTTTCCGATATAGGCCGTCATATTGCAAAAAAAGATAAATTCGGAAATAGTTTTGGCAATACAATTATCTATCATATTTCCAATTCAGAACAAGATTACCGACGGGCCTGTATTGACTATATTGCCGGTATGACTGACACGTATGCGGAGAAAATATTTGATGAACTGACTACTTTTTGACGATATCTATTTCACTCTAAATGTGATACAATAAGAATTAGCCTGCCAATGGCCTATTATGGATCATAAGAGAATAATAAATGAACAGGCAGGGAAATACCGGTTATTTTCAGGAGGATGTATTCATGAGAGAACTTCCAAAAGCAAATGAAATTTGGCTTCATTTCAAGGGTGGAAAATATCAGATCATTACCCTTGCCGAACATACGGAAACAGGTGAAAAATTTGTTATTTACAAGGCTTTATCGGGAACGATGAAAACCTATGCCCGCCCGTTGAAAGATTTCATGAGTGAAATTGATAAGGAAAAATATCCTAAGGCAGAACAAGATTACCGCTTTGTAAAAAATGCCTGAGAACGGTCTTGTGGTGACCTGGATTTTGATAAAAAAGCCCCTGACACTGACAGGCTGCAGGTACGGAAAACCGGACTTTTCGGCTTGGCTTTTGAAAAGCAGAGTGACAGGGGAAGGGGACTCTATGTGGTACTGATGGATAATAATGTAAGAAATCAGGCCATTAAACACAAACGGAGCTGCAACGAGATGAGCTTATTTGCCCATGTTGTTGCAGCTCCGTTTGCTTTAGGGGGATTGGGAAAGTGATGTAAGAAATCAAAGGGGAAACTCAGGTGTTATTTGATGTCGATTCTCTGACTGGCCTGAATCGCATCAGGATCCTGCTTAGGCAATGTAATAGTCAGAACACCGTTTTCAAAGGAAGCTTCGATGCCGTCGCGCTGGATGTTACGCACGACGAATTGACGGCTATACACAGTATTAGTACGTTCTTTACGGATAAAATGACGTTCTTCTTTTGCCGGAGCTTTGCTGCTCTTTTCAGCAACGTCACTGTTGTTGGAAATTTTCTGGTCATTAGTATTCGCTTCTGGAGATTTTTCTTCCGTTTCTTCTTTGTGTTGGGCTCCGATAGTCAGAATATCATTGGCATAGGTGATGCTGATATCCTTTTTGGTCATACCCGGTAAATCTGCTGTCAGAATATAAGCTTTTCCTGTATCTTCGATATCAACTTTTGGCAGTTTTACTTGTGTTTCTGCTGTTGGCTGGAACAGACCGTTAAAGAAATTATCAAATGTACTGTCAGGAAATGCAAAATCAGTGCTTACTGGAAATAAGTTTCTCATAATATAAAACCTCTTTTCTTAGGTGAATATGTAATAGTAATGACGATGTAGACTTTTTATCCTTTAGTTCTTTTGACCTTTAAGGCTCTAGAACCATCTTCTTTCTGTCTACGCCTATAGTATATTCCTTGTTAGCCATCATGTCAATAGAGTGCTAATAAAAATTATTAAAATTTCAACAAAACTATCCATTGACAAGCTGTAGGAGTTTTGGTATACTTGCAATGTTGAAAACAAAGCAGAAGCTGTCCGCCTCTCACCTTACATGACTGAAATTGTTACTAAGGTAAAATGATGTATACTGATACAGACGGATAGCGCATGCTTTCCGTTCTTTTTTTATGGAGGTGAACGACGATTAGTAAGGAATTACGTATCAACGATCAAATCAGAGCCCGCGAAGTCCGTGTGGTAAGCGACAATAATGAACAGCTGGGAGTCATGTCCCTTCGTTCTGCCCGGCAGATTGCCGAAGAACGGCACCTTGATCTGGTGGAAGTAGCGCCTAATGGCAGACCGCCTGTATGCCGTATCATGAATTACGGCAAATATCGTTACGAACAGCAGAAACGGGAAAAAGAAGCTAAAAAGAAACAAAAAATCCTGACGTTGAAAGAAGTTAAACTTCGTCCCAATATTGAGGATCACGACTTCTATGTCAAGATGAAAGCAGCGCAGCGCTTCTTAGGGGAAGGCAGCAAAGTCAAAGTTACGATTATGTTCCGCGGCCGCGAAATGAGCCACCCGGAACTGGGCGAAAAATTATTGATGCGTTTTGCTGATGAACTGAAGGACGTTGCCCATGTAGAAAAGGAACCTAAAGTAGAAGGCAGAAACATGACCATGGTCATCGCTGTCAACAAAGCGAAGTAAGAGGAGGATATATATTATGCCGAAATTAAAAACCCGCCGTGCTGCGGCCAAACGTTTTACTACTACTGGTACTGGTAAATTCAAACGGATGAAACCGTACAAGAGCCACATTCTGGAATCTAAATCCCCGAAGCGCAAACGGAATCTGAGAAAAGCAGCACTGGTTGCCAAAACGACGGTCGATGCTGTTCGTAAAATGTGCCCCTACATCTAAGGGTATACTCACGTAGTTAACATAGAGATTTGGAGGAAATGAATCATGGCTAGAATTAAAGTTGGCGTTACTGCACACGCTCGTCATAAAAAAATCTTAAAGATGGCTAAAGGCTATCGTGGAACACGTTCCCGCCTTTTCAAAAAAGCAAATGAAAGTGTCATGAAGGCTCTGTTTTATGCCCGTCGTGACCGTCGTGCCAAGAAACGTGAATTCCGTAAACTCTGGATTGCCCGTATCAATGCGGCAAGCCGTGCAAATGGCATGAGCTACAGCCGGTTTATCTATGGCCTGAATAAAGCCAATGTCATCGTTGACCGCAAAATGCTGGCTGACCTGGCTGTTAATGATGCTGCTGCCTTTGCCAAACTTGTTGAAGTAGCAAAAGCTCAGTAAAATATAAGCATATCTTACTGGTATTTCATGCAAGCAACCCCGCTCTACATAAGCAGGGTTGCTTTTTATTTTAATAAATATTTTTCCAGATCGTCAGGAAGAGAAGCGGACGACCGGGTGACATAATAGCTGCTTACGCGGGGCGGGGCAAAATCGAGGAGCGGGACCGAACGGAGAATTCCTTGTTCCAGGTCATCTTCTACCAGACTGTGGGGAAGAAAGGAATACCCCAGACCTTCTGCCAGATATTGGGGCAATTTAGTGCTGTTGTCAATTTCCATAGGAAACCGGTGGTGCCTGGGAAATAAGTCCTGGATGTAGAGGCCGACTCCCTGAAGCGCAAAGTTACAGAATAAGTAGTCTATCTTTTGCAGGTCATCTTTGCGTATGCCCCTGGCATAGGTTGTATCTGCGCTGCTGCAGACTAAATCCAACGTGTCTGTGCGGTATAATTTGCAGATAATGCCATCCCGGTATAGGGCTGAATACGTAAATACTACATCTAATAAGCCGTCCTGGAGGCTGCGGAGCATTTCAGGCGTATGGCTGATGGTAATGTTCAGGGATACGGCTGGTTTCCGTTTCATATAAGCGCGGATACTTTTTTGAAGATGGCATTCATAAATCGTATTTGTTGAACCGATGTGGATTTTTTGGGCAAACGTGGAACTGCTCTGCAAATCCTGGAAAGCCGTGATTTCTAAAGCGATAAATCGTTGGGCGTAATCGAGAAATTTTTCTCCTGCCGGGGTTAGTTCTACCTGCTTATGATTGCGGACGAACAGGGATTTGCCCAATTCGGTTTCTAAATCACGGATGCGATTGGTTACGGTGGATTGGGCGACAAATAATTGTTGTGC
>NZ_ONTA01000262.1:0-2456 GCF_900320625.1 Megasphaera sp. DJF_B143 | reverse complement strand
TGCTGATGGCTTTGACTGGGCAGACTTGCATACAGACTTTGCAACCGACACAGTCCGATTCTACGATTTCTGATTTCTTATCCTTCAGATTGAAGCGCAATGCCGGGCAGCCTGTGGTCAGGCACTTCTTGCAGCCAATGCACTTTTCTTCATCAATGATGCAAGGCGTCTTATCGAGATTGAATTCTTCTGCATCTTCGTGAGAGTATTTTTTGAGTACGCAGGGCCACTTGGTAATGATGACGACCGGTTCTTTTTCGATGGAATACGCCCAATCAAGGGTTGCTTTCATGTCGGCCAGGTTATTCGGATCAACCGTGCGGACGTTGCGGATGCCGAGTGCATGGACGACTCGTTCTACATCGATGAGCGTTGTCGGTTCGCCTTTAATGGTATAGCCCGTCCCAGGATTTTCCTGATGACCGGTCATGCCCGTAATGCGGTTATCGAGGATGACACAGATCGTATTGGATTTATTATACGATACTTCTGTAAGGGCATTGATACCCGTATGGAAGAAAGTCGAATCTCCCATGACGGCTACGACCCGTTTCTGCTGGCCACTGTCAGCAAAGGCTTTGACCATGCCGTGGCCCAGAGAGAAGGCACTGCCCATGCAAAGAGCCATATCTTTGGCATTGAGCGGTTCAGCACCGCCCAGGGCATAGCAGCCGATATCGCCGACCATGACCGTATCTTTACGTTTAGCCAGTTCATAGAAGAAACCGCGGTGGGGACAGCCGGCACAGAGTGCAGGAGGACGGGGGACAAATAAGTCATCGGAAACGGTGACCCCTTCTTGTCCTTTATGGAGAATCGCTTCAGCAATGATGTTCGGGTTCAATTCATCGATATTAGGAATGACGTCTTTCCCATGGCAGGAAATGCCGGCGCGCTGGATTTGTTCTTCCATGAACGGATCCAGTTCTTCGACGACATACAGCGTATCGACTTTATCGGCAAAGGCACGGATTTTATTCATGGGCAGTGGATAGGAAAAGCCCAATTTCAGGTACGATGCATTGTCGCCAAATACTTCTTTACAATAGTTGTAAGATACACCGGCTGTAATGATACCGATTTTTGTATCGTGCATTTCTTCAAAATTGAGCGGCGTCTGTTCGCTGTATTCTTTCAGTTTCTGTTCCCGTTCTTCGACAACGAAGCGTCGTACTTTAGAAATAGCCGGCACGGGATCCATCTTATCACGCTGTTTGACATAGGGAACCGCTTTGAAGGGAACGCGTTCACCCAATTCCACGAGGCTCTTAGAATGATCGACACGGGTCGTCATGCGCAGCATGACCGGCGTACCATAAGTTTCGCTGATTTTATATGCTTCGGCAACCATATCCTTAGCTTCCTGGGAGTCGGACGGTTCCAGCATAGCAATCTTGGCAAATTTGGCATAGTTGCGGTTATCCTGTTCGTTCTGGGACGAATGCATGCCCGGATCATCGGCGGAAACAAAGACAAGACCACCGTTGATAGCCAGATAAGCAAAGGTAAAGAGCGGATCGGCGGCCACGTTGAGACCTACCATCTTCATAGCTGCAAAAGAGCGGACACCACCGATAGAAGCGCCGATAGCTGCTTCCATGGCTACTTTTTCATTTGGCGCCCATTCGGAAGAAATAGCGTCGTATTTCGCTACGTTTTCCAGGATTTCTGTGCTGGGCGTACCAGGATAGGCAGAAGCAAAGGACACGCCGGCTTCATATAATCCCCGGGCAATGGCTTCATTCCCCGTCATTAACTGTTTCATTCTGTTACCTCCTGTAAATAGACATATTGGAAAAATTATCCCTGATGACACTTGCGTGCCTGGATGAGACTGCTCGTCGGAACAGCCTGGATTTCGTCGCACATAGAGCGGACGGTGGACAAGACCTTATCCAGATCATATCCTGTATCATATCCTAAGGCCTGCAGCATATGCACCAGATCTTCTGTTGCGATATTACCTTTGGCCCCGGGCACGAAGGGGCAGCCGCCCAGGCCGCCGGCAGCTGCATCGAGAGAGGTTACGCCTTCTTCGACAGCCGCGTAAGCATTGGCCAGGCCCATGCCGTACGCATCATGGAGATGGATATCGATCTGACTGATATCACAGATGGACTTCAGGGCGCGGATAATTTCTTTTGTATGGGCCGGATTGGAAATACCTGCCGTATCGCCGAGGCCAATGCGGGTGACGCCGACCTTAAAGGCTTCTTCACACAGATATTTGATCCGGTCCGCCGGTACGTCATCACCGAAAGGAGACCCGAGACCGCAGGCCAGTGCCAGGGTCATCTTTACTCCTTTGACCTGGGATGCCATAGCCTTGAAGTTTTCCAGTGATTCTTCTATGGTCCGGTTGGCATTGCGTTTATTGTGTTCTTCGCTGGCAGAAATGACAAACTGGACGCTCGTCGCACCGGCCTTGAGAGCATTTTCAATGCCTTTGCCATTCA
>NZ_ONTA01000267.1:0-2344 GCF_900320625.1 Megasphaera sp. DJF_B143 | reverse complement strand
GGATATGATGTAAAAATGTCGGAAGTACATGGCATGAGCCAGCGTGGCGGCAGCGTCAGCACCCAGGTCCGCTTCGGGAAAAAGGTCTACTCTCCGATTATCGGGGAAGGCATGGCAGATATCCTCGTCGCCTTTGAAGAAATGGAAGCGGCCCGCTATGCCAAATTCCTGAAACCCGATGGCAAGATGGTCATCAACCGGCTCTGCATCCCGTCCCTGCCGGTCCTCTCCGGTCAGGTTGCCTATCCGGAACACATTATTGAATCACTGAAAAAAGATTTCCCTGTACTCGACCTCGATGCTACCCGCATTGCTACGGAAATCGGCAATCCCAAGAGTGCCAACGTCGTACTCCTGGGGGCTCTCGTCCAGGCACTGGGCCTGACCAACCTGGACTGGTCGGACTTCATTTCCCGTACGGTCAAACCGAAATTCGTCGATGTCAATCTCAAGGCCTTCCAGAAAGGCCGCGAAGCCGTCGCAGGCGGGGAAAGATAGTGACCAGTAATTAGTTTGCAGGGAAAATAATCCGGCAGTGTCAGATCAGAGACAGGGGCTGTACCCCAATGGCTGAAAAGCTCATTAGGGTACAGCCCCGTTTTACGCGCAGAAACGGCAAAGCCCTACTGACCACCAGCCGTTAGCTGCTGACTGCTAACGGCTGGCCTTCCCCGGCCAGCGGTCTTTCCTCTGCAAACTCGGGACTGCAAACTATCTTTTTCCGGACCTTGTGCTATGATATAGGGGAACATGGTATAAAGGAGTGATATACAATGGAAGATATACGGAAACAGATTGCTGTCTATATAGATGGGCACCGCGACGCCATGATAGATTTCTGGCGGCAGCTGGTACAGATAGAAAGCGGTTCAGCCAATAAGGCCGGTGTCGATGCCGTGGCGCACCGGGTACAGGAAGAACTGGATACGATTGGGGCCCATACGGAAATCCACGAAATGAAACGGGCCGGCAATATGCTCGTGTCGGTCCTGAATGAAGACGTACCGGAAGCCCCGGTTCTCCTCTTGGGACACATGGATACGGTATTCCCTGATGGTACCGTAGCAGCCCGGCCGTTTACCCTGCGGGATGGCAAGGCCTATGGTCCCGGTGTCCTCGATATGAAAGGCGGCGTAACCATTGCCGTATTTGCCATGAAAGCATTGAAAGAAGCGGGCTGGGCCAAACGACCGGTCCGCCTCGTCCTGGCCGGTGATGAAGAGGTAGGTCACTGCGATTCTGACTGCGACCAGCAGATCATGGAACAAGCCCGGGGAGCCGTAGCTGCCTTTAACTGCGAAAGCGGCCGTCTGGGAAATGAAGTCGTCGTCCAGCGCAAAGGGGCACTGACCTATCGCATGGATGTCACCGGTATTGCGGCTCATGCAGGAAATGAACCGGAAAAAGGCCGCAGTGCTATCCTGGAAGTGGCTCACAAGGTCATTGCTATCCAGAATCTGACGGATTGGCAGCAGGGAACGACCTATAATGTAGGTGTCATTTCCGGCGGTACCGTAGCCAATGCCGTCCCAGATACGGCGTCTATCCTCATCGATGTCCGCTATCTCAAGAAAGAGTATGTCCTCAATATTGAAGCGAAATTACAGGACGTAGCCCATACGACCTATGTCAATGGGACAAAGACATCTCTGACGCGGCTTTCGTGCTGCATCCCCATGGAACGGATGACAGAAACCGATGGTCTGCTGGCCAAAGTCCAAGATGCGTATGCATCTTTCGGTATGCCCCGCCCCAGTGGTATCACCGTCGGCGGTGGATCTGATTCGGCCTATACCGTAGCTGCCGGCGTACCGACTATCTGTGCCATGGGGGTTGAAGGCAGTCGTCATCACAGTCCGGAAGAATACGCCAGCGTAGAATCACTGTATGCCCGCGCCAAAGCCCTGGCATACGTCGTGACCATGGTATGATGATGTAGTGTACATAAGGGAAAAAACGACATTTCAACACACACCTTAATACACCCTAACGCACATATGCGTTAGGGTCTATTGATTCTAACGCACGTGTGTGTTAGAATCAATGCAAAGGATGTGATACGATGTGTATGTTTCCCACCAAAGAAAGCTTGACCGTAGAATTTAAAAGCGACAGAAATTGTTTATCTGATAACGATATTATTGATGTTGTTGTAGCTTTTGCCAATACAGAAGGTGGTGATCTGTATCTTGGTATAGAGGATGATGGCACAATAACAGGTCTTCATCCTAAACATCGGGATATCACTCGTCTTACCGCCTTCATTGCCAATAAAACAGTTCCTCCAGTCAGCACACGTGCGACAATACTTCATGATGGGCAATGTGATGTTTTGAAGTTAAGT
>NZ_ONTA01000269.1:0-10225 GCF_900320625.1 Megasphaera sp. DJF_B143 | reverse complement strand
GGCCGTTGCACAGGAACGAGCTGAACGCAAGGGCGCTGATGCCGCACAGGATAAAGTCATCAAACAGGTCAATGACAATCTGGTAAGCTCTGTCAACACGATTAACAAGAACGTAGCTGATGGATTCAATGCACTGAGTGCCGTAGATTTGCAGGAAGCCCAGACCCGTGCAGCTGCTGACCAGACGCTGCAGAATCAGATTGCAAACAATGCACAGGCTATCGGCACGACGAAAGATGGTAACTATGTCAAGAGCAATAATAGCGTTGGCCAGAATCTGAATGCCCTGGATGCCCAAGTAGGTCAGAATAGTGCTAATATCAATCAGTTGTTCAGCGATTACAGCTCCATGAAGACAGACATCAATAAAGTCGGTGCTCGTTCGGCTGCATTGGCTGGTCTTCATCCTCTCGACTTTGATCCGGCTAATAAACTCAACTTTGCTGTTGCTTCCGGTTCGTTTAAAGGCGAAAACAGCGTTGCTCTCGGCGCATTCTATCGCCCGAACGAAAATGTTATGTTCAGTGCTGCCAGCACTATGGGTGATTCTGACAATGCGTATACCTTTGGACTGAGCTTTAAGATTGGCCCGTCCTCGGCTAAGACAAAGACCACTTCGCCCGATGCGGAAGAACTGTACAAAGTTGTTGGTCAGTTACAGGATCAGTTAGCGGCTCAGCAGAAAGAAATTGAACAGCTCAAAGCAGAAAAAGCTGCCAAATAACCTGTCGTAGCAGAAACAACAGTGGAAGTAAAATAGAATACACTACAAAGAACTAGAGCCTGTCATCTGACAGGCTCTAGTTCTTTGTATGCGGCATCGTAAGTACACATGCATCAGAATGGTAGTGACGACGCTTTTTATTCTTTTGTATCGGTAATCTTGTCTACGGAATAGCCGGCATTGACGACGGCTTTAAACATGGCTTTTTCATCCGCCTCATCGGTTACATGGACGGTAGCCCGTTTATCCATAAGGCTGACTTTGGCTTTCACGACGCCAGGCACGGCTTCCAACGCTTCTTTTACGTGGGCCGCGCAATGGTCGCACATCATGCCGCTGATATAGATATATTTTTCTTTTCCTTCCTGACTGGAACCGAAAAGGTTACTGAAGAATCCCATGTATATCCCCTCCACATCTCGTATATGAGAATGAATTTTATTATATACATCTATTATACGGAAGAAATGGCAAAAATACAAGTCAATGCAATCCGGTGTTTGTCTTATGAGTGCTACAGCAGTGTGCGGATAGCGTTGGCAATGCGGGTGGCCACGTATGGATTGTTCATGGTGTAGATGTGGATGCCGTCTACGCCGTTGGCCAGGAGATCTACAATTTGATCGATGGCATAGGCGATTCCGGCATCGCGCAGGGCGATATTGTCATGACCATACCGGGTCAGGATCTTCTGGAATTTCAGTGGAAGAGTAGCTCCGCAAAGAGTGACCATCCGTTCTATTTGTTTCTTGTTGGTTACGGGCATGATACCCGCTTCGATAGGAACGCGGATTCCAGCCTGGGTCGATTTGTCGAGGAAGTTGTAAAAATCGTGATTATCGAAGAAAAGCTGGGTGATGAGTTCGCTGGCACCGGCATCGACTTTGATCTTCAGATGGTCTATGTCTTCTGCCAGTGTTTTAGAATTGGGATGGCCTTCGGGATAGCATGCGCCGATGATATTGAATTCATCACCTGTCTGTTGACGGATGAAGGCGATGAGGTCACTGGCATGGGGAAATACGCATTTTGGTTCGATGCCGGGCGTTTTATCTCCGCGCAGGGCCAGAATATTTTCGATACGGTGTTCCCGTAATTTCTGCAATGTATCCAGTACTTCATCTTTGTCCAGGTTGATGCAGGGCAGATGGGCCGCCGTTTCGCAGTTCAGGCTTTTGATTTTGGAAGCGACTTCTACGGTGAGATTTCCTCCTTTGCCGCCGGCACCGCAGGTGACGCTGATAAAATCCGGATGGAGACCGCTCAGTTTTTCCAGTGTCGGATAGACCGTTTCAACGGGAATTTCTTTTTTTGGCGGAAAGACTTCAAAGGAAAAAACAGTTTTCTTAGAAAATAAATCACAAGTTTTCATCTACATACCCCTCGTCATGAAATAGTGTTATCAGAAGCTGGGAATAATAGCTCCGTTATATTTTTCTTCAATAAATTTCTTTACTTCCGGTGATTGCAGTGCTTTTGCCAGTTTCTGGATTTCCGGACGATTTTCATCACCGCGGCGTACGACCAGAACGTTGGCATAAGGCGAATCCTTGGATTCGGTGAATAAGGCATCCTGGAGCGGATTGAGTCCGGCTTCGAGAGCGTAATTGGTGTTGATAAGTGCGATATCTACATCATCCAGGGAACGGGGAATCTGGGCGGCATCGAGTTCGATGAACTGGAGGTTTTTGTCATTTTTTTCAACATCCTGCACGGTAGATGCGATACTGCCTCCGTTCTTCAGGCTGATCAGGCCGGCTGTCTGGAGTACGAGAAGTGCACGGCCACCGTTTGTAGGATCATTGGGGATGGCGACTTTGGCATTTTGTCCAAGCTGGGCCAGTTCCTTGAGCTTATGGGAATAGATGCCCATTGGTTCGACGTGGACCTTGCACAAGGCAACCAAGTCCGTACCGTGTTCACTGTTGAATTTTTCCATATAGGGTTCATGCTGATAGAAATTGGCGTCTAGTTCTTTATCCTGCAAGGCCAGATTCGGTTTGACATAATCTGTGAATTCGATAATGTTCAGGTCTACTCCTTCGGCGATGAGCATGGGCTTGATTTCTTTCAGGATTTCCCCATGTGGTACCGGTGATGCACCGACAGTAATTTTGACATTCTGAGATACTTCCCGGCCACCGGCCGGTTTCTGTCCTCCGCAGCCGGTCATGAGAACCGCTGCAGCTCCTATAGCGATGGCAGCAGCGGTTATCCAGACTTTCCATTGTTTCATACTATCCCTCCTGTAATCTAAAGCCTCCAGAGGGCATAAAAAAGACTCTTTCCCGAAAGAGAAAGAGTACAGTGATTTTCTTTATCTCCCGGAATTTCTTCCGCAGGAATTGGCACCGTATTATCGGTTGCCGGGTTTCATAGGGCCCGTCCCTCCGCCACTCTGGATAAATGTATATACCGTCATAAGACAGTACGTAATGAAATTGTTGAAGTTATTTTACCATGATTGCAGAATTTGTCAAGGAAGAAAAAAGATTGGCTGATTTCTCTTGACTTTAAGAAAAAAAGCCGTATAATTACAAGTAATCTACATAGTATTGTCGATGAACGAAACGAGTACGTGTACAGCGACAGCTACAGCGAGCCGATGGCAGTGAGAGTTCGGCGCCGGTCCGTACAGGGAATGGATTCGGGAGATGCGGCCTGAACGGTGACCAGTAGGGCTCGACGGTGTAGTTCCACCGCTATCAAAGAAACGTGTATCGCTCTTTTTGAGGGCCGTACATAGTGAGATGGGCTTTATAAGCCAATGTGGGTGGTACCGCGGAAGAATCAGACCTTTCGTCCCTTTAGAGGGATGAAAGGTTTTTTTTATTGTTTAAGAGAGGATGAACAGGAATGCTGGAAATGAGAGATGTGACGTTCCACTACACAGACGGTACACCTGTATTGGAACATATGAACCTGACGATTGGTACCGGTGAATTTATCGGCTTGGGCGGTCGCAACGGCTGTGGGAAGACGACGGTAACCCGCTTGCTCATGGGTCTTGAAAAACCCGTATCGGGAGATATTTTCCTCGATGGGAAAAGAATCAACGATGAAGAAGCGGCAGCCCGCAGTCCCTATATCGGATATGTATTCCAGCGGCCGGAACGGCAGATGTTCCGACCGACTGTGCGGCAGGAAGTAGCTTATGGACCGGAACAGCTGGGCCGCAGCCGTGAAGAGGTCGCATCGGCTGTTACAGAGGCGCTGCAGGCTACAGGGCTGGAATCTCTGGCGGAAGCCTATCCACCCAATCTCAACCGGGGAGAAAAACAACGCGTCGCCATTGCGTCGGCCATTGCCATGCACACCCAGTACCTTATTCTCGATGAACCGACGAGTGGCCAGGACAGTGCCGATAAAAAATCGCTCATGGCACTTTTGTCCCGGCTTCATCGGGATGGACTTACCATTCTTATCATCAGCCACGATATGGATATATTTGCCGAATACTGTCAGCGGGTCATCGTTATCGGACATCATACGAAAGCCTTTGACGGGACACCACAGGATTTGTTTACGAAAAGAGAAGACTTGTATGAATTAGGATTGAACCGGCCTGATGCCGTGACGTTGTCTCAGGCTGTAGCGGGACTTCCATATTGCAAGTCCGTTGATGAATTTACGGCAGCCATGCTGCAGCGTCTGGGAGGGAAATAAGATGAAACATTTTGTACCAGTAACAAAATTATTAGGCACTGTTGCTTTTTCGTTCTGGGCTCTCGTGCTGCACACGCCAGGCCCTCTGGCAGCCCTGGTCGTCATCGAACTAGTCCTTTTGGGCTTTACCGGCAATATAGCTCGCAACTTTAAGGCTGCCATGAGCCTGGCTGTCTTTGCTGTTTTCCTGGCAGTAGTACAACTTCTGGGAGGCGGTTCTCTCGAATCGGCTTACGTTACGGGACTTCGGATGCTGGCGATGACCATCGTATTTATCATCCTTCTCACGACAACGCGGCTGCAGGATTTGACAGCGGCGCTGGTCAAACAAATCCATATTCCATATGAATATGCGTTCATGTTTACAGCAGCACTGCGGTTTGTCCCCGATTTCATTGCCGAAAGCAAAACGGTTCAGGAGGCACAGGCCTGCCGGGGGCTTTCAACAAAAGGTAATGTCTTTAAGAAATGCATTCATTACATGGGTGTCATTCAGCCGTTGATGCTTAAATCCCTGGGGCGTTCAGAAACGATGGCGCTGAGCTTGGAATTACGGGGGTTTGGCAATAATGAACATAGCTTTATGGCAAATGTACGGCCAGCCGGCTGTGACTATGCCGTTATGGCTTTATTCGTGGGAGTGAGTGTACTTGTCGTGTATATGCGTATTTTTGGCATAGTCTGAGGGGGAACGGGAAATGAAACATATTGAAGATATCAGCACATTAGAATTTCATCACCGTCAGGGTGGACAATTCCGCTGGATTACCATTACGACGCTGATGCTGGCTATTGGTACTATCTTGCATCTCGTATCGCCAAGCGTTGGCGGTGTCACGCCAAACTGGACCATTGCAACGTACTGTGTGGCTATCTGCCTGACCAAACCGACCTATCGGCAGGCTCTGGGCATTGGCCTGGTAGCAGCACTGATCAACGTCCTTACCTCTAAATCAGGCTTTCCTTATGGCAATCTCATCAGTGAACCCATAGGAGCTCTGACTTGTGCTTTTCTGGTTAAGAATCTCGCTTTTCTGAAATTCCGCGGCCATTCGTGCCTGCCTGTCCTGACGGGCTTCGCGGCTACCTGTATGAGTGGCGGTGCTTTCGTCACGATTTTGAAATTTGCCTTAGGCCTGCCAAATAATGTTTATTTTACGGGCATGCTGCCGCTGGTTGTTATCGTCGGTGCACTCAATGCTGTAGTAACACCACTTATGTATTTTCCGGCTCTTCGCCTCTTCGTATCGCGGGGAATCCTCGATTCTCTGGAAGAACAGAGTGTCACTTCGGATCACAGCCAGTATGATTTGAAGCCGTCTGTCCCGGGACTTATTTCCATTGAACATCTGTCTTACACTTACAACAAACAGACGACGCCGGTCCTCGACGATGTGAGCCTGGCTGTGCATAAGGGAGATTTCCTTGTCATTACTGGCGAAAGCGGCAGTGGCAAGAGTTCCCTCTGTATGGCTATGACCGGTGCCATTCCTCATTACTTTGGCGGTGTCATGAAAGGCATGGTGTATGTGGACGGAAAGGCTACGACGCAGACAACCATTTCCCGTCTGGCCAGCCGTGTCGGTGCTATGCTTGACGATTATGACAGTCAGCTCGTGGCTATGACGGTGGAAGAAGAAATTGCCTTCAGCCTGGAAAATCAGGGTGTAGCACCGGATAAGATTGAAACGGCTATTACGGAGGTATTGGAAAAGGTTAAACTGACGCCGTACCGTACACGGCAGCTGACCAATTTATCCGGCGGCCAGCGTCAGCGTCTGGTTATTGCCGGAGTGCTGGCGACCAATCCGGAAATCCTCGTATTCGATGAACCGACATCGGCTCTCGATCCGGAAGGAACCCATGATTTCTATGAACTGGTTCACGAATTGAATGTTCGTTACGGACATACTATCGTGGTTATTGAACATAATCTGGAAGCGGCCCTTCCTTATGCCAACCGGCTGGTGCTTCTCGACCATGGCCAGCTCCGGTCGGATGGAGATGTAGAAACGACACTCCGCTACATGTATGACCATGATATCTATGCGACAGCGGTACCGAAAGTGTTTGCCTGCCAGATGGATCTGGAAAAGGCGGGATATCAGTTTGATCAGCCATGGCTTTCTGTAGAAGCGGCAGTCCGGTCATTGCAGGATGCGGCACCGGCACTGGAACGGGCGGTGTAGCCATGCACCTTCTTTGTCTCGGTGACAGTCTGACTTATGGATACGATGTACCTCCGGAAAAGGGCTGGGTGAATCTCCTGTCGGATTCCCTGAAATGGGAAGTCGATAATCGCGGATTGTGCGGAGATACAACCTGGGGAATGCTGACACGGCTGCGCCGGCTTGCCTTGTCCGGGTACGACGCTTTTTTCCTCATGGGCGGATCTAATGATATACTGGAAGATATTCCGGTGCGGGAGATACAGGCTAATATAACGGCTATGATACGGCTTTTGCAAAAACAACATAAACCCGTTTATCTGGGCATTCCGCCCTGCACACGGCAGGAAAGCGCAGACTATGGCTGGCAGGCCCGGGAAGATGTAGATAGGCATAATGATATTTTATCAGTTTACCGGATATGGCTTCTTCAACAGTGTCAGACAGAAGACCTCCATCCCATCGACTTCTATACAGTCCTGCAGAAATCACCGCATTACGCAGACGGTGTTCACCCTGATGAAACCGGCTATCGGCTTCTGGCAGATGCAGCCATATCGGCCATGAAGCTGGGATATTGAAGCGTGTGGTATAACACCGGTTATACCGACACACATATTGTTAAGAAAAATGAATCGCCAATGCAATGATTCCCTTTTGATTGCATTGGCGATTTTTTATAGTTCGATATTGCTGCATTCTTCTATCTTTATAGCTAAGGATAGTTTTTCATATGATTCTGGTTGCAAGAGATTGCATGATAAGAGGTGGCTAATCTGTTTCAGACGATACCGGATTGTATTTTTGTGCTGGCCTAGTTCGTCAGCCGTTTTGTCGATATTGCCACCACATCGTACGAATGACATAGCCGTTGTCATCAGGGCGGTATGATTTTCTGAGTCATAATCGCGGATAGGGTTTAAAATAGAAGAAGTAAAGTGCTGCATAGCGGGTTCGTGACAATAGGGAAGCAGAATGCTATGGATGCCTAACGTATCATACATTTGATAAGGGTGTGACAAATCTGTGTGGAAATAACTGCTGTAGATAGCTTCTTCTATACAGAGTTTTATTTTTCGTTCCCGGTAGTGGATAGAACTAACACCCATATGATACGAAACAGCCAGTGAGCCAACTGGTGTATCCAGAATTTGCTGGGCTAATTCGTCTGGCCGGGCATTTTTAAAGTTATGGGAAGAATAAATGTATAAAAGTCCGTTTTTGTATCGTAAAAGGGTATTATACGAAGTCAATAATCCTGCGTATTTGGCCGCAGATTCCATCTTCATATAGTCATTGGTAGTTAGTGGTGTATCAGAGCGGAAATACATGCAAAAGATATCAGGCTGCAAACAGGGGTTAATTTCCAGTTGTAGTTCTTTTTGTTGTTTGTCATGTTCGGGTAAAGTAATAATACGGGAAATAATGTGCTCAAATTTGTCGAAATCATAAAGAGACTGCAGCCGTTTGTAAATATTGATAATTATTTTTTCAAAATATTGTTCGGAGTTTTTTATAAGAATAATGGGAAAACCAGCCGAGTCGGCGAATCGTAATACATGGGGAGATAAAGGCAGACTATACACATTTTTTATAACAAGACCGCTACAATTGCGGTGATGCAAAAGTCGTATAGCATCAATTAGACAGCCGGGATCTTCTTTAGCATATTGCAGACTGGATAAGATAAGCTGGTTGGGGATGAAACTTAATTTCGTGTATTTATTTTTTAATGTCCGGTCATATTCATAATCCAAAATTCCGCATGAGGTTATTTGATTGGAAATACCCGTAGCACCTGCAATGAGAGTAAAACCAGAGAACTCAGGATAATGTAGAATCTCAGCGATTGTTAATTTCAATAAAACCACCTCGTATATTTTGTATAAATAAATAAGATATATTTAGTATATCTGCATAAAAAAGAATCTGCAATATGAAAATGTGAAGAAATATACTCTAAAAAATTATATAAAAAAATAAAAGTATAAGAAAAAATTAGAAAATAATACAATAATCATATGTTGAATGTATTATTTATTTTATATAAAATTTATTTAGAAAACAATAGTAAATAAAAGGGCTGAAGGGAGGAGTAATATGGTTGTTTTAAGCAAAAGAGCCCAAAACCTTCATCAAGGGGCTATCCGGGCCATGTTCGATAAAGCAGCAACTATGGATCGTGTTATCAGTATGGGCATTGGAGAGCCCGATATGGCAACACCTATGCCCATCTGCGAAGCTGCAGCTATGGCACTGCGAAATGGTCAGACACACTATACGCCGAATGCAGGAACATTAGAATGCCGGCGGGCTGTTTCTGAATGGGGCAGTATAAAAGAACTTCATTATGATCCTCAAACGGAGATTATTATCACGCCTGGAGGAATGGGAGCATTATCTTTGCTCTTGTCCGTTATTGTGGAAGATGGTGTTGAAATACTGATTCAGGATCCTCAATGGTTGAATTATGCCAGTCAGGTTCAATTTTTTGGAGGCATTCCAGTTTCTGTTTCTACGTGTGCAGAACGAGGGTTCGTCATTCAGGCGGAAGATATAGAGCACAAAATTACGGAAAAAACCAAAGCTCTTATGCTGAATTCACCTAATAATCCGACGGGAGCTGTCATTCCAGAAGAAGAACTTGGAAAAATTGCAGAAGTGGCTATCCGCCACGATCTTCTCGTAATTTCCGATGAAGTATATGATACGCTGTATTATAAGGATAAACCCGTTTCTATCAGTACTTTACCTGGAATGAAAGAAAGGACCGTTGTCATCAATAGCCTGTCTAAAGCATTTGCAATGACTGGATGGCGGATTGGTTTTGCTGCCGGACCTGCGGAAATCATTAGCAAAATGGTACCTGCCCAGGAAAATATCAGTGCTTGTGCCAATTCGCCAGCCCAGGCAGCAGCGGTGTATGCTTTACATCATCCTGAATTATCGGAAACATTGTGCACGATATTCAGGCAAAGGCGTAAGATTATCACGGACGGTCTGAATGCGATACCGGGGATTTCCTATGATGAACCTGCTGGAGCCTTTTATGTATTTCCCAATATCCAATCTTTCGGAATGACGAGTTCTGAATTCTGCAATCGCCTGCTGGAAGAAGAACATGTAGTCTGTATTCCTGGCAGTGCATTTGGACAGGCGGGGGAAGGGTACATGCGCATGGCCTATACGTGCAGTGAGGATGAGTTAGTGGAAGGATTGCAACGGATAAAACGCTTTTGTGAAACCATAAGGGGGAATCAGATATGAGTAGTGTATTCAGGTACATGAATCAACATTTTGCACTGTGTTTGTTTGGAGCGGTCATTGTTGGTATTGTTCTTTCTTTTGTCATGGGAGAGCAGGTCGTATTGTTGAAGCCTCTGGGTACTATTTTTACCAGACTTCTGGTTATGATCGTACCTGTATTGGTATTTTTTTCTATTGCGTCTTCCTTTGCGAACATCGGCGATGCTACCCGGATGAAACGGTGGGCTGGAAAAATTATTGGATGGTTTGTTCTTTCGATGCTGATAGCCACGTTTTTAGGCATTGCTATGGGGCTTATTTTTAAACCAGGTCTGGGCATTGAATTGCATTCTGCTGATTTTAAAGTGACAGAAATTACAGTTGATATGTTTATTAACTGGCTTCCTAAGAATTTTGTTGG
>NZ_ONTA01000270.1:0-2688 GCF_900320625.1 Megasphaera sp. DJF_B143 | reverse complement strand
GATTCAGGTTTTCCTGCCAGAACCGATGCAACGACAGCTGTCGCCGTCAACGTATCGGCATTGGCCTGATGCTGCTGGACGACACCGAGAACACCGTTTTTAATGAACCGGCGGGCAATGAACAGGGTAAAGAGCCGGCGGAACAAAAGAATGCTATCGTAAAATGCCGGATTGGTTTTGCGCAGGATATTCATGGCAATAAATCCACCAACAGACAGGATTGCTTCCCGTTTATAGGAAGCAATATCCAAATCTTTTCGTTCTTCCCGTTTTGCACCATACGTTTTTTCAAAGCTGTACAGCAAAGGCAGAGCCGAGCGGGGATCAAACGGCCGTCTATAATACAGAGTAACCAGCCGGCCGTCAGTCGAGGCCGCTACGACACCTCGCAGCTGGCGCAGCCGCACTCCCAGCAGAGGACGGATCCGGGCAGGGATTTCTGCATGGAGCCGCAATTTGGTACACATATACATAACAATCACTTTCCTCTCAAAAGGCTGTACGCCCACCATAAGAGCTGCGGACCAGACGCCCGTTCATTCATCGCGATAGTCCGGCGCAGTCCCCGTATAATGAATATGAGGGAAACCAGCGCTTTCAAGTCAAGCAGATGACCCGTACTGTCCGATACTCCCTGATTGAACATACGGCAGACATCAGCAGCGGTATGACGGAAGTCTGATTCGACTTTCTGTTCCATCGTTTTAGCTTCGTCCAGTTCTTTCATCAGCTCTTCCCCCGGTAAGGGAACAGAAAAAACCTGTTCGCTCAACACCTTTTCGACCGTATCGAGCGTTTTTTCATCCCCCAGGAGGAGGATACTGCCCGTTCGGGGATTGATTTCAACACGGCGGATGCCCGACATTTTATACAGACATTGTGCCAGGAGTCCGGCCAGGACCTGATTGCGTACGAGGCTTCTGGCATAATAGCGGCGTCGTCCCGGACTTTGGGATGCCCGGCTAAAAAGCGGTAAAACAGGAACAGGCCGGGAATCTGGTATAGTGTTGTGGGCGACGCCTGAATGGCCGGAGTTACTAAAAAATTGGTGAATCGACTTACCAATAGAGGCACCAATCATGAATCCTGATACATAAGACACGTTGTTATCTCCTTTCTATGCGCTTGACGACGTATTGTTCCACTTTCGCCAATTCGTGATTTGTCCGGAGCAGGCCAGGCTGATATTTGATTAATACGGAACCGGTCACCATATTGACTTCAACCGAGTCTATTTCATGATAGCTGGAAATATACGCATACACCTGCCGGCACAATCCGGCATTACCTATCAGCCGCTTGCTGTAGAGCCGGATACGGCCTGGAATATAAGAAGATATCTGCACAGACCGCATAATAATATCCCATTTTGAAAATGGCAGCATATTCTGTTTACCTTTCACAAATTCTGATATCACAAGAAAAAGAGACTGTCCCAGGAGTGCGAGACAGTCTCTTTTCTTCTGATTATTTAGCCTGTGCTGCTTCCTGTGCGGCAATCATATCTTCGAGTTCTTCTTTTTGACGCTGTAATTCAGCAACAGGAACTGTAGCCGATGCTGCTGTAGCAGCCGGCTGCTGCAGAGCCAGTAGCTGCTGTTCTCTTTCGACCATCAGTTTATATCCGAAAATACCTGCCAGTACACCCACGCCTAAGCCAATCCAAAAATCCTGATTCTGAAACATAGGGACATCTCCTTTTATCCGGCTCCATCTTTCCTGAGAATTACGAAGCTGTTGTTGTGAAATTGATAACTTTTTACATTAATTATTATATATGAAATCGGTAATTACTGTCAATATTGTGATATTATGTTTTTAAATTTTTTGAACGCCCTTGATATACATGTATTTTATCGCCTTGTCTTCGGAGATACGTTTATGTGACTTATTATGCATTATATAATTTTAGATTTATTTATCAATATCTTCTAGCTTGAAGGTTTTATATGAACCTTAATAAATACCTGCCCAGTTTACTGAATCCAGTTTACTGAATAATATTATTATAATAAAAATATCATCTTGACATCTGCCATCAAACAGCGTATGCTAATAGCATAAAATAAATGAAGATATGTTCATATGTTTAAATGTTAGAAATGAAGTTTATATACTATACTAATCAAAGAAGGTGCTTGAGATGGAAAAAGTATTTGTTTTAAAAGGGCTGGACTGCCCGAACTGCTCCGCTAAGATTGAAAAAGAGGTAGGCGAATTGGAAGGCATTACTTCCTCTACGGTAAATCTCATGAAACAGACTCTGACGATTACGCTGGATGAGGACCGGGCCCGTACGATAACTCCCATCATCGAATCAATCGTACATACACACGAACCTGATGTAGAGGTGCAGGAACAGTCAGAAGCATCTCCGGGCTGCAGTGAGGAGAATGAAAATACGCGAAACCGCATCATCCGCCTGGCCGCCGGCGCCATCCTGTATGCCATCATCATGGTCCTTCATTCCTTTTACTCTTTTACCGGTATTACTTACCTGGCAGGACTCATAGCCGCCTATTTTATCCTGGGCTATGACGTTCTCTGGCAGGCATTGCGCAATATTACCCATGGCCGGATTTTCGATGAACATTTCCTCATGAGCATTTCCACCATCGGAGCCTTTGGCATCGGCGAATATCCGGAAGCGGTTGCCGTCATGCTGTTCTACCAGATTGGCGAATGGTT
>NZ_ONTA01000274.1:0-6591 GCF_900320625.1 Megasphaera sp. DJF_B143 | reverse complement strand
GGAAACCGCGGAAAAACGCGATTTCCCCAGTGCTCATGGTATACGATAGCTCTTTGACAATGACGTTTTGAATACTGAACGCCAGAGCAGATAAAATGGCATATACAACGCCTTTGTTCATATAAAACCAGAGCGCCTCTTTTCTATTGCTTCTTGCTGATATCGTCGATAAAGGACAATACAGCCTGCTTCATATCTTCTTTTTCAATACTATCTGCAAAGCGGACCGGCTTCTGCTGCAACGCGGCCAGCGGTTCCGGCAGGGCGATGCCGGTCAGACTGCTGATAGACTGGAGCATGGCAAACGGATCGTCACTGGACGGCAATGCCAGGGCCTTGCAGATAACTGGCGGAAATTTGTATGGATGAGCCGTAGACATGATGACCGTATGACGCCCCTGGTCCATGCCCTGCTTGTGACGGTTCAGGTACACGCCATAGGCGACAGCCGTATGCGGATCCAGGAGATAGCCAAAGTCGTTATAGACGTGATTGATGACAGCTTCTGTTTCATCATCATCAATCCAGCCGCCACAGAATTCCTCCTGCAGCCAGGCCAGTTCGTCTGCGTTGACCGCCATCTTTCCCGTTTCCTGCAGGTCTTTTTCCCACTGGGCCACGCGCTGGCAATCGCCTTTGGCAACATAGAACAGAAATCGTTCAAAATTACTGGACAGAAGGATATCCATGGACGGGCTGTCCGTCGTATAGAAATCGCGGTTCATGTCATAGACACCGGTTTCAAAGAAATCGGCGAGGACCTTATTGCGGTTCGATGCACAGATGAGCCGGCCGATATGAGCCCCCATCTTTTTGGCAAACCATCCTGCCAGGATATTGCCAAAATTCCCTGTCGGCACGACGACATCAAATGATTCATCGGGAGCGATGACACCGTTGTCTACAAGGCGTACCCAGGTCGAAACATAGTAGGCAATCTGTGGAAAGAGCCGGCCGATATTAATGGAATTGGCACTGGAAAAGAGAACGCCATGGTCATGGGCATAGGTATTGACTTCTTCACTCGTAAAGACCCGTTTCAAAAAGCTCTGGGCATCGTCAAAATTTCCGTGTATAGCACTGACGCGGACATTCTTCCCTTCCTGTTTCTGCATCTGCTGCTTCTGCATGGGGCTGACGCCTTCGCTGGGATAAAAGACCATGATATTCGTGCCATTTACGTCTTTAAACCCTTCGAGAGCTGCTTTGCCCGTATCACCGCTGGTTGCCGTGAGGATGAGGATATCGCGCTTTTCTTCTTCCTGTACCTTGGCAGCTGTCAACAGATAGGGAAAGAGGGATAAGGCCAGATCTTTGAAAGCCAGTGTGCGGCCGTGATACAATTCGGCAACAGAAAGATCCGTATCGATTGAATGAAGCGGTACAATGCGGTCATCACGGAACGTTTGATCATTATAGGCAGCATCAATCATTTTCTGCCGCACTTTAGGCGTAAAATTCGTAAAAAAGTACGCTAAAACAGCATCAGCGATTTCCTGATAGGACTTTTCTTTCAAATCTGTATACGATAATACCTGTTCCGGGAATTCTTCCGGGACATATAGTCCGCCATCGCGGGCCAGGCCATGTAATAATGCATAAGACGGAGTAACGGTTTCTTGCGAACGAGTGCTTCTGAACTTCATGGGACCCTCTCCTTTATTTCATTCAGTAATAGCAGAATCAATCTGCTGCTTTATTATATCATACTTAAACCATGGCGTCAGCCTTGTCTGAAGCCGGTCAGACGACCTGGAACAAGTAGAATTTCAAATAATTTGTTTCCGGCACATTCCAGAGAATAGGATGATCCGGCGACTGCTGGCGCCCTTCAATCTGGCGCAGGTGGACACCGGCATCGGAAGCCGCATCGGCCAGCATGGACCGGAACAAATCATCGCGCATGAAATGGGAACACGAACAGGTAGCCAGGTACCCGCCCCGGGGCAGCAGTTTCATGGCTTTCAGATTGATTTCCTTATAACCACGGATGGCATTGCGCACCGTATGGCCCGATTTGGTGAAGGCTGGCGGATCGAGGATGATGAAATCATAGTCATGGTTTTTATGGTCTGCCAGGTCCGTCAGAAGGTCAAAGACATTGGCCTGCATTGCCGTAACCTTGTCTTCCAGTCCGTTGCGGCGGATATTTTCCCTCGTCATGGAAACGGCTTCGTCCGATATATCGACGGCGGTAACACTGGCCGCTCCTCCTCTGGCTGCATTGAGGGCAAAGGCTCCCGTGTGGGTGAAACAGTCCAGTACATGATGGCCTGCGGCAATTTTGGCTACGGCCAGGCGGTTATATTTCTGATCGAGGAAAAAACCCGTCTTCTGGCCGTTCTCAACATCTACGTCATACAAGATGCCGTTCTCATCAATCGTCGTAAGGGCGTTGCCCGGTTCCGGCAGATAGGGCGTCTCGTACCAGCCCTTGTACTGTTCCATCCCGTCCAGTTCGCGGACGCGGACATCGTTACGTTCGTAAATTCCCCGGATGATGACACCCATATGGCGCAGCTGGTCTGTCAATGCCTTGAAGATGACCGGTTTTACGACATCCATGCCATAGCAAAGTGTTTGGGCTACGAGCAGGTCATTGTACCGGTCAACAGTCAGACCCGGCATTTCATCAGCATCACCAAAAATAAGGCGGCAGCAGGAAAAATCTTTCTCTCCCATGACGGTCCGGCGGTATGCCAACGCATACTGGACACGGCGCTGCCAGAAGGCTTCATCAAAGCGGTCATTGGCATTGCGTGATATGATGCGGACCCGGATTTTAGAAATATCATTGGCAAATCCCGTTCCCAAGTATTTTCCTTTTTCACTGAGGACATCTACCAAGTCTCCTGTCTTGTACTGCCCATCAACATGGGTCACTTCTTCTCCATAGACCCAGGGATGACCGCTGCGGGCAGCCCGTTCTCCTTTGCGGGTCAGGTACAATTTAGCGTAAGGTCTCATATGACTCCTTTATATTATACAAAAATGGTAAACAAAAGATAAATCAAATTTAAGATTATCTTTAATTATGGCAAATATTGTAGAGAAGTGCAATAGCCAGACCAGAAAATAAGGCCAGGACCACTGCAATACAGCGTTTCCCGGCCTTGATATATCCAGTTTCCGTTATTTAGCCTGCAATTTTTTGATTTCCCGCTGAAGGATAGGCATAACTTCAAACAAATCGCCTACAATGCCATAATTGGCAAATTTGAAAATGGGTGCGTCCGGATCCGTATTGACGGCAATGATCAGTTCTGCCTCTTTCAGGCCCAGTTGATGCTGGATGGCACCGGAAATTCCCAGAGCGATGTAAATCTTCGGAGCTATTTTTTTGCCTGTCACGCCAACCTGTGCATCATGGGGCATCCAGCCGTTATCGACCAGCGGTTTGGAAACGCCCAGCGGCGCGCCAATGGATTCGGCAAAGGCAGCTACCTTTTTAAGGCCGTCTTCGTCTCCTACCCCCCGGCCGGCTCCGACAACCAAATCAGCCGTTTCGATAGTCAGCGTTTCATCGAGCGGCGGCAGGCTTTCAAAGCCGGTCACCTTCTGGGATACGGTACGCGTACAGGAAAGACCGTCCTCTTTGATGACTTCTCCACTGCGGCTGCTGTCAAACGTATTGCCCCGGAAAATCCGTTCACCAATCGTAGCCAGCTGGGGACGCGTCGTCGTCAGAATCTTAACGAACAATTTTCCCGTGTAAGCCGGCCGTATCCAGGTAAGACTGTCATCGTCTCCTTCGTACCGGCAATCGATGCAGTCGGCAACGAGTCCCAGATTCATAGCGGCAGAGAGCCGTCCACCCAGGTCACGGCCGTCAGGAGATGCGCTAATCAGCATAGCACTGGCTTCATATTTTGTCAGGATCTGCTGTACGATTTCCGTGTACTGCGAGGCATCAAACGTATCCAGCCCATCGCGGTTAACGACAACCGCCACATCGGCGCCATAGCCTATAATATCAGAAGCCGCTTCTTCTGCTCCCTTACCCACGAGAAGAGCCATCAGGGCTTTATTTCTGCTATCGGCCAGTTCCCGGCCTTTTCCCAGCAGTTCAAGGCTCAGCTGTGACGGTTTCCCATCCACTAATTCTATGTACACCCAGATATTGTGTTTCTTTTCCATAACCATGCGCCTCCTTATATCAGTTTTTTCGCTGCCATATCTGCCATCAGTTTCTGGACAGCTTCTTCTGTCGTATTGCCGTCAATCATGATGCCGACAGCATGTTTTTCCGGCGCAAACACTTCGATAACATCCGTTGCCGAACCGGCACTGCCCGATTCAGACGGATCGAGTCCGATATCTTCCAGCCGCCAGACATCAAAGACGGCTTTTTTTGCTTTCATCTTGTTACGGATACTGGGTGAACGGGGCACGTTCATCGTTTCCATGACTGAGCAGACTGCCGGAAGCTTCGTTTCTACTGTTTCCATTCCACCGTGATTCTTCCGCGATGCCCGGATCACCCCATCTTCTGCCGTGAGGCTTTCTGCATACGTTATGAGACTGAATCCCAGGTGTTCGGCAATAGCTGGCGGAATCTGTCCCGTATCACCGTCAGCCGATTGTTTTCCTGTAAGGACCAGATCGACAGGCGCCAGTTTTTTAATGGCCAGGGCAAGGATTTTCCCCGTCGCCAGCGTATCGGACCCGGCCATGCGTTCATCGGACAGAAGGACGCCGCCATCGGCCCCCATGGACACGCCTTCCCGCAGAGCTTCACTGGCCATAGCCGTCCCCATGGAAACCAGAGTCACTGTACCTCCCTGTGCTTCTTTAATGGCAATGGCTGCCTCAATGGCATTCTTGTCTACGGGGTTCAGCATCGTCGGCGCCCCGACACGGACCAGATTATGATTCTGACTGTCAATCTGGATATCCGAAACGGCTGGTACTTGTTTAATCAGTACTACGATATTCATACAACACTCCTCCTTTAGTCTAGCCGAATTATTTATGTATTAATATTATATATATTATCTCACGGTCACATAAATTTATCAAGAAATAATGTTTATTATTTTATAAAAAAGTTTGTAAAAAGAAAAGCATCCGGAAACGGATGCTGGTTCATATTATATATGCACACATTGTCTGGTCATCTTACAGGTAGCCCCGCTCACACAGGCTGACAAACACACCGTCACCGATGATGATGTGGTCCAGGATTGGGATCTCCATGACATCACCGGCTTGTACGAGGCGGCGCGTGACATCGATATCTTCCTGACTCGGCTCAGGATTGCCACTGGGATGATTATGCAGCAGGACGACAGCGGCCGCATTACACTGCAGCGCGTAGCGGAACACGTCTCTTGCCTTGGCCAGGCTGGCATTAATAGTCCCTACGGTCAGAGTCTGGACGCGCAGGAGCTGATTCTTCGTCGAAAGGTACACGGCGGCAAACCGTTCCTGCGGTAGGAAGCGCATGTCTTCCATAACGTATTCGGCAATGACCTGAGGTGAACTGAAATCGGGATTATCCCGGCGTACCCGGCAGCGGACGATGCGCCGGCCGAGTTCCACGGCTGCACAAAGAGTGACAGCCTTGTCCGGGCCGATGCCGCGGATCCGGCATAATTCACTCAGCGTGATTTCGCCAAGACAGCCCAGATTACCTCCCGGCAGGGACGCCAGCAAATTCCGGGCCATATCCAGTACTGAACAGCCCCGGGTACCGGTCCGCAGGAGAATGGCCAGAAGCTCTGGATCCGTCAGCAGGCGGGCGCCATGCTGGATCAGTTTTTCCCGTGGTTTTTCCCGCGATGACAATTCTTTCAGACAAGTCATCCGATAATTTTTGCCTTCTGGAGCAGCGTATAGACCTGGGATAACGGCAGGCCGACTACGTTCGTATAGGAACCGTTGACTTTTTCAACGAAGACAGCGGCCTTTCCCTGGATACCATAAGCCCCGGCTTTATCCATGGGTTCACCAGAACGGACATAGTCCTTGATTTCACTGTCTTTCAACTTCCGGAACCAGACTTTGGTTTCCACGACTTTGGTATAAGTCTTTTTACCGCGCACCAGTGCTACGCCCGTGAACACGGAATGTTTACGGCCCGATAATTCCTGAAGCATGCGCATGGCATCTTTTTCATGCTTCGGCTTACCCAGGATTTCCCCGTCGAGTGCCACGACCGTATCGGCACCCAGTACCCACTGACCCGGATATTTGGCCGCTACATCATTGGCTTTACCCAGTGCCTGGGCCAGGACAAATTTAGCAGGATCTTTCTTTTTAGGTGCACCTTCTTCATAGGTGCTGGGATTGACCATATAGGCTACCCCAATCTGAGACAGCAATTCCCGGCGCCTCGGTGAAGCGGAAGCCAGAATAAGCATAATAAAAAAACCTCCTTATCCTTATATACTATTATAACCGGCGGAAAATAAGAAATGCCAGTATAATGCCAAGAATACTCAGCAGATTAGGGGCAAAATGAATGCCGAACTGGATCTGCATGACATACAGATTCAGATGGACGTTCTGAATATCAAATATTTCATAATGCTGGGACAAGAGCGGCATGAGACTGCCAAAGCTGACATGAGACAGCAGTTCTCCCAGGAT
>NZ_ONTA01000276.1:0-2868 GCF_900320625.1 Megasphaera sp. DJF_B143 | reverse complement strand
GTCTGCCACGAGCTGGCCCCCAGATCCCGGGCTGCAAAGATGACGTTTTTATTGATTTTCGAGAGAGATACATACAAAGGCAGCACCATATATGGCAGAAAATTGTATATCATGCCGATGACGATAGCTGCCGGCGTATTAATGAGCGTCACATCCGGCAGGGACAACAAGCGCAGAAACTGGTTGAGAATGCCATTTTTCTCAAGGATCGTCTGCCAGGCCATGGTAGACAGGAGAGAATTCATCCACATGGGCAGGATAAACAGGAGGAAAATGAGGGCACCGTGACTGCGTTGGCGTTCCGTCAGAATCAGACATAGCGGGTACGACACGAGGAGACAGACCAAGGTACTCACTAGTGCCAGAAGAATAGATAATTCCAGTGCCCTGGCATATTCCCACTGCAGCAGGACGCCCACATTAGCAAGACTCCACTGCCCGTCACCGCCCGTCAGGCCATACCAGCCGACAAATACGAGGGGAACGAAAATAAACAGCGCTGCCCAAAGCAAAAAGGGCAGGGCAAAGAGATGGCGCATGGCCGCAGATTTAATCATTTTCCATCGCCCTTTCATCTTCCGATTCCGGTTTATTCATAATCTGGATATTGAAGGGATCCACCCACAGACTGACCGCATCCCCTGTGTGATAGACACGCGTCGATTTGACCAGCCATTCGATTTCCCCGGCCCGGACGGTGATATTGTAATTCATCCCTTCAAAGATGACCTTGGTCACCGTGCCGTTGAGTGCCCCTTCGCGGACTTTATGAAGTTCGATGTCTTCCGGCCGTATCTGTACATCGACGGGGCGGTTGTTGCCAAATCCCACATCGACGCAATCAAAATCCAGTCCCTGGATACGCACGAGTTTATCGTGGACCATGAGTCCATCGACGATATTGCTGTCTCCGATAAAATCGGCTACGAACGCATTTTCCGGTTCATTGTAGACGCTTTCCGGCGTACCGATCTGCTGGACATAGCCCTGATTCATGACGACGACTGTATCGGACATACTCAGGGCTTCTTCCTGGTCGTGGGTAACAAAGACGAAGGTAATGCCCAGTTCCTTTTTTATTTTCATGAGCTCCAGCTGCATACTGCGCCGCAATTTGCGGTCCAGCGCACTGAGTGGTTCGTCCAAGAGAAGTACCCGCGGTTCGTTGACGATGGCCCGGGCGATAGCAACCCGCTGCTGCTGGCCACCGGATAAATCGACAATATTGGCATGTTCATAGCCATCGAGATTGACTAGTTTCAGGGCATACCGGATTTTGTCCTTGATATAATCGCGGGATTTCCCATGAATTTTAGGGCCAAACGCGATATTTCCGGAAACGTCCATATGCGAAAAAAGTGCGTAATTCTGAAAAACTGTATTCACCTGGCGGCGATTGGGCGGTACGTGGGTAATATCCTGACCATCAAACAGGACAACACCTGTGTCGGGTTCTTCAAACCCGGCAATAAGCCGCAATGTCGTCGTTTTACCGCAGCCACTGGGACCCAGCAGCGTCACGAATTCATTTTCATAAATCGTCAGATCAAGTCCGTCCAGTACGAGATGACCATCAAAGGACTTTGATACGCCCTGCAAATGAATCAATTCTTTTTTCATTTCCTATTGTTTCCTCCCGTCTCACAGGTCCGCATAATACATTCACCTTAACTGTATTATTCTACCAAAGAAAGGGAACGTTGGGCAACCGCCATTTTTTCATTTCCATCCCCATTTTTTGATTTTTATTTTTATTTTCTATGCTATTCTATAGTTATTATTTATAAAAAATAGATCATAAAGTCTTACGATTGTTAAATAATTTTTATCGCATTTTTACGTTTTAAATTTTGTAAATTTCATGTAAAATTTTCTTTCTAAAACAAATACGCTATAGGTTATACGTTTAAATTTATTTATAAAAAAGTATATTCTAAAAAATAATACTTGTCATAATTATACTTCATGCATTTGTCTTATTATATAGGACATGGTATACTGAATAAGCTGAATACGATCGTATATATATAGCACTGCAGCTGCACCCCATCTATGGATATCCAACATACAAGAAGGAGTGCTTATTCCTATGCCTAACACAACCCCTGAAACCGTACAGCCCCAGAAAGTCGGAGGATTCCTCGGCTGGATTGAACGAATCGGTAATAAAATCCCTGATATCACCATGTTATTTATCGCCGCGTTCTTCATCACTTGTATCGTTTCCATGATTTTTTCGTACTTTACGTTCGATTATGTCAACCCGGCGACAGGCAAGCAGATTGCCATCACTAATATGCTCAGCCCGGCGTCACTGGTCACTCTCATGACCAAGATGGTCACTAATTACTCTGGTTTCCCGCCCCTCGGCATGGTTATCGTAGCCACTCTGGGTATCGGCATCGCTGACGGATCCGGCTATATCAACACGGGCCTCAAAAAAATCCTGACGGTAACGCCGAAATTCCTGCTCACGCCGATTGTCATCGTCGTCGGTATGCTCAGCCATCTGGCACCGGATAGCGGCTACATGATTATCATCCCTATTGCGGCCTATCTCTTCTATGCATCGGGCAAACACCCGCTTTCCGGCGTCGCCGCATCTTTTGCCGGTATCGCCGGTGCCTTTGCGGCCAACTACACGCCGTCGGCCATCGACCCCGTCATCCAGGGCTTTACCCAGATGGCCGCCCAGATTATCGATCCGACCTATGAAGTCAATGTTCTCTGCAATTATTTCTATGCCGTCGGCTCTACCTTTGCCGTCATCGGCTCCTGCTGGTGGATTACGGAAAAAATCACAGAACCATGGTGCTGGAAAGCCTGTCCTCTCGACACCGACATCGACGTATCGGAAAGTGCCATGAC
>NZ_ONTA01000277.1:0-4757 GCF_900320625.1 Megasphaera sp. DJF_B143 | reverse complement strand
CTACAGATACCACGTCTGGCATATCCATCCTGTCCCGGATTTTTTCAGCCGTCCTGTCAGCCAGCTGCCGGATATCTGCCAGATCCCGTTCATCGGGCCGTCCGGGAGCCAGCCGGTCTGAAAAGGCATGGGTCGCAACAAAAGCTCCGGCAGATATAGGACAAAAATCGTTCTTCTGCAGCACGTCACATAACTCTGCCAGGGAATTGTCGAAAGACCGGTTGCCAAAAGTCACAAGCGCCACAGCCGGTGTTCCCTGCCCGCGGAGATTCTCTATATAAGCCGGCAGTATTTTATTGGGCAGCTTTCCCGCATAGGTCGGACCTGCTGCGATGACCAGATCATGAGGGCCAAAGGTATATGCCGTTTTCCGTTCTTCCGGTAAATCGAGAGAGATTTCATGAAGTGGTACGGAAAGCAATTCTGCCAGGCGGGCGGCACAGTACCGGGCTACCTGCCTGGTCTTGCCCGTCGGGCTGAAAGATATGGTATAAATCTGTTGAATCAGCATCATTTTTTCCTCCTTTATCGAAATTTCACAGGTTTGCTGCTGATGAAATCCATCGGCATTCACTCTTCTATTTTTTTCGTGCCATGAAGTGTCCGTATGGTTCCTCTATCAAGAGAATACCCATCAGACGTCAGGTCCAGATCGGGCATTACAGTAGATACTCCGTCAATGCCCATGAGGCTGGTCATGACATCGTACAGCAAATCATTCGTCCAATAAGCATCCCGATGATTCCGCAGCGTATCAACTATTTTCGGATATTCCTGGATAAATGTATCACTGAAAATCATGACAAAGGGAATGTGACTCATAGCATAGGTGAATTTTGTCGCTTCGTGGAAATACCCCAGATCCACTTCTTCTCCATGGTCAGAAACATATACGAGTCCCTTAAACCGGGGCTCCGCCTTAATCCGGTCATAGATTTTCTGCAAGACATAATCCGTATAACCCACGGCATTGTCATACTGATCGATACGTTCATTTTCTCCATGAAAAACATTCCACTTCGTCGGATACCTGTCCCCATATGATCCATGACAGCCCATGAGATGAATGACAATCAGGGCATTGGAAGAGTCCTCCAGATTTGGGATCGTATCGGCCAGTACCTCATCAAAATAGTTCGTCCGGCAATCTTCCGTCCCGTTCCGCTCATTGAGCCACACCTGATAATCAGCCGTGCTGGCAATTTCGGCAACTGGTGTATCCCAGGCACCGTAATGTCTCTGATTGCTCAGCCAAACCGTATCATACCCGGCTGCTTTGGCTACTTCCATAAGGGAACAGGCATCTTCCAGGGAAATATCATTATACTGGTTTTTCTCACTCAGGGCATAGGTCAGGACAGGTACAGTAAGGCTATGATTCGAGTAGGCATGAGTAAACAGTATGGTATTCGTTTTTTCAGTCTGTTGTAATAACCAGGGCGTATCCGGCCGGTCATATCCATAGGCCTGCATGTGGTCCCGGTTTTCCGATTCACCAATGACCAGCACGAATATGCCGCCTGACGATGAAATCCTCAGATTCTGCAGCGATTGCAATCTTTCCTGCCGCACTGCTTTTGCCTGTCCATATTTCTGATATTCCTGCAACACATTTTCCGTTTCATCCATAATCCGCACGGGCAGATAACTGGATGACTGCTCCATAACGCAGAAGCCTGCCGCCAGTGTAACCAGGACCAGCAATAGTTGTCCCCAGAGTGGATACCGGCTCTGCTTTCTGCCAGCATCGTGCAGTATATACATCATGGCAGAAACTACCGACAGCAGCATCGTACCCGTCACACACCATAGGAATATATTCTGGTCTTTTAAATAAGACATAGCTTCGCTGCCGTTGGTCTGAAACAAAGTAAGGACAATCGCCGACGACAACACATGTCCACTGACTACGTAGTATCCCCAGAATAAGAGTGGTATGAGCAGAAAAACAGCACCTAGCAAATATACCGTACCCAGGCAGAAACGCCGCAAGTGGGAAAACCGCAACTGCCCGGCCATGATTCGCAAAGAAAAAATAGTGAGAAATGCTGCAGTTCCCATGACAAAAGCATGAGCAATCTCTTCATGCAGGATCCGCTGACCAGACAATAGTGGAATAAAAGCGGCTGACAATACAATCCCATTATAGAGTATCATCGTCTGTACCCATTTTTTATCATACTGCCATGCTGTCAGATTTCCTGCCACGAGGAGGGCACAGATAGCAGCACTGTCATAAAACCGGTACGGTGATAAATCCGGAACCATCCACTGGCAGACACCATAACACAACAAATATACGACGGCACTGGCTATCCCCTTTATGATTTCATTACAGCGGCCATATCTATGAAAACGAAAAACCATGAATCACATCTCTCCAGTCATGCGAAATCTATGAAAGAAACCGCATTTATATATCTCATTATATCATACTCCAGGAGTGCGATACAGCCTGTTAGTACGGGAGTTCATAATGCATACATTTATTTGTCCAAAAGCAGATATTTCCCAAAAAAAAGGACTGTCCGAAAAATACAGACAATCCTTTTGAAAATTCCTGATATGCTATTCTTCTATACGTTTTTTCCCATGCAATGTCCGGATTGTATCTTTTGTCATATCGTATGAACTAACACGTCTATGTGATATGTGTTGCGCAGGTATTGCCGGACTTCTCCCTGTATGTAGAGGGAGCCCACTATGCAGAGTACCTGTCCTTCCTGCACGGCAGCAAAGGCCTTATCCAATCCGTGGACAATGCTGTCCGCCCAGTCGGCCCGGCATGGCAGGATTTTTGCCATTTCTTCCGGATCAGACGTACGCGGTGTCGGTGCTGGTGCGCAGACGACATAATCATCGTCATGGAACAGTTCATGCACCATCTGGGTATAATCTTTATCGGCAAGGACCGAAAAGAGAAATACCCGCTTTCTGTCCCCAAATACATCACTGTAAGTCTGACAGAACGTATCGATACCGGCCGGGTTATGAGCTCCATCGATAACAACGTCTGTTTCTCCGGCCCGCAGGACCTGGAACCGCCCGGGCCATTTCACATGGTGAAGGCCCTGTTCAATAGCCGTACGGGTCAGTCTCTTTTCGTGACGGGCCAGGAGCAGCAGCGTCATGGCGGCCGCTCCGCAATTCACACGCTGGTGTTTCCCTAACAGAGGCAGTGTCGTCGTGATGGCAAAGCCATAGGGTTCCCGTACTGTCACCATCTGCCCGGCTGCCGGATCTTCCGGACCGGCATTGCCAATGACATCGAAACTATGCTTATAGGCATAGAGCCGGCTGTGTTTGTGATAGGCCGTACGGGCAATGACCGAAAGGGCCGGTTCTTCCGCCGTCGTGACGACAGGGACGCCCTCTTTTATAATGCCCGCTTTCTGTGTGGCAATCTCTTCTATCGTATTGCCACAGTATTTCATGTGGTCCATGGCCACATTGGTGATGACCGAGACTTCCGGTATGATGACATTGGTCGAATCGAGAAGGCCGCCGAGCCCGACCTCGATGACGGCATATTCGACACCGGCTTTGGCAAAATGCCAGAAAGCGGCGGCCGTAATCATTTCAAACTCCGTCGGACGTTCCAGCCCTTCTGCTGCCATGGCTTCGACTTTCTCCCGGACGGCAGCGACAGCAGTGGCAAAGTCAGCACGGGAAATATCATCGCCGTTAATATGTATCCGTTCGGTGTATTCTTCCAGATGGGGCGACGTGTACCGGCCAGTCCGGAAACCAGCTTCACAAAGAGCACTGGCTATCATGGCCGTTACAGACCCTTTGCCATTGGTGCCAGTAACATGAATCGTCTTATATTTTTCCTGAGGATTGCCCAGCCGGTTCAGGAGTTCCTGAATCCGGCCCAGGCCCAGTTGTACACCAAACACGCTGGCATGCTGGATATAATCAATTGCTTCTTCGTAGGTCATGAGCGCCTCTTATAATTTAGCCAGATCTTCCATACGTTTGGTAAGGGAGGCCATCTTGTCCGTATAATCAGCCAGTTTGGCTTTTTCTTTTTCTACGACAGCAGCCGGTGCTTTGCCGAGGAATCCCGGATTAGACAGTTTTTTCGAAAGGCGGTCGATTTCCTTCTGGAGTTTGTCCTGTTCTTTCTTGACACGGGCCGTTTCTTTTTCTACATCGATAAGGTCTTTCAGCTGCAGATAGACTTCAATACCCGGTACGACGGTTACAACGGCATTTTCCGGTTTGGCCGCATCAGGAGCCAGCAATGTCACCTTATCGGCAAAGGCCAGTGTATGGAAATACGATTCATACTTGCGCAGTGTCTGAGCCATGCCTTCATCGGACGGTACCATGATGACCGGAGCTTTTTTGCCCATCGGCACGTTGGATTCGGCACGCATATTGCGGATGCCCTTGATGGCTTCCATAATGACGTTCATAATGGCGGCATCGGCAGTAAATTCCAGGTCGGCTCTGGGCTGTGGCCACGGTGCCACGATGATGCTTTCCCCTTCGTGGGGCAGATGCTGCCAGAGATGTTCTGTCACGAAAGGCATGAACGGATGGAGCATTTCCAGTGTGTGCGTCAGGACATAGACCAGTACGTACTGTACAGTCTGCTTGCTGCGCTGGTCATCCGATTTATACAGGCGCTGTTTAGCCAGTTCAATATACCAGTCACAATAGGAATTCCAGATGAAATCATACACTTCGTCAGCGGCGTCGCCGAGTTCGAATTTATCGAGATTAGCCGTAACCTGGCTGACCGTATCGTT
>NZ_ONTA01000278.1:0-6184 GCF_900320625.1 Megasphaera sp. DJF_B143 | reverse complement strand
GGCAGATGCCAGTGCTGCAGCATGCCGGCACTCAGGATGGCGAGAGAAAATAAGGCGGGATAGGTATAGGTCGTGTATTTCGTGGCGACAAGAGTAAAGAAGATGAATGTTACGGCAGCATACAGGGCGAGCAGCAGCGCGCAGGAATCACTGCCTGCAAAGGGCATACGGCGTTCTTTCCTGTATTTCCAGAGAGCCCAGGGCCAGGTAAAACTCCAGGGGGCAAAACCGGAAAAAAAGATGATGATATAGAAATACCAGACGTTTTTGCTGCCGTGTTCCGGAACGGTTGCCCGGAGAAAATTGTGGACACCGAAGAAGTTCAGAAGAAAATCCGATCCATGAACCTTGTACATGAAGCCGTACCAGAGACCGGTGATGACGAAGAAGAGGACCATGCCGCTCAGCAGATGGACGTGGAGCAGTTCTTTCAGGTCATGGCGCAGGATGAGAAATATCAGGGCAGCCAGTGCCGGCAGGGCCAGTCCTATGGGACCTTTGGTCAGTACTGCCAGGGCGGCCATGACATAGGCGGCCCAGTACCAGCGGCGGTTTTCCCTATAGCCGAGGTAGAAGAAGGCCAGGCTGGCACTCATGAAGAGGAATAACGTCGCATCGGTGATGACTGCCTTGGAGAGAAGCCAGCATTCGACGCTGGTCATGAGGATGATAGCGGCAGAAAAGGCAAGAGACCGGCCGTATACCCGGGCGGTGAACCAGTATGTGAACAGTACACCTGCCGTCCCCATCAGTGCCGACGGAAGTCGTGCCGCAAATTCCGTAAAACCGAACACGGAAAAGGAGAGGGCTAGTTCCCAGTAATAGAAAATAGGCTTATCATACCAGTAATGGCCGTATATCTGAGGCGATAGCCAGTCGCCGGAGAGGACCATTTCCTTTGCCGTCAGGGCGTAATTCGATTCGGCGGAATCGGTAATCGCCAGAAACGAATTGGCCGCCAGAAACAGGACGAGCGCACAGATGCTGAGAACTACATAGGGATGCCGTTCGATGTACTTCATACCATAACCTTCTTTCTGCAAGATAGGTTTATGGTACCAGAGAAATGTTATAAAAAGCGTAAGGACATTTAAAGAAAATATAAGAAGTGTTAAATAAAAATTAAACAGAAAAAACGGTCATTGCAACCGGGGCGGACGGATAGTAAGATAGAACGGGAGGGATGATTGTGACTATAAAAAAACGCCTGATCCTATCGCATATACTCGTCTTCGTCGTACCCATACTCATGACGGCCATCCTGTTTCTGATGGCTGCCGGCGGACTCTGGCTTTTTACGCAGAGTGGAAACCACGTCTACGTCGAAAGTTCCACCCAGTTTAACCGGGCCAGCGATGTGGTCCATCATTTCGTGTTCCGGGCCCTGCGCAGCAGCGGTGATGATCCGGAACATTATAAATGGATCATTGAAATGCTGTCGCCGGAACAGAGTTACGTCGTACTGGAAAAAGACGGCGGCCGTATTTACGAATACGGCAATGGCCAGCTTGCCGGCATGATGGAAGACATTCCCCGTGATATCCGGGAACGTCCGTTTTTCAGCCAGAAGCGGGATACATACGTCCATGCCGATACGGGGCAGTTTTATTATATGGAAAAACAATATATCAATGATTCGCTGTATCATTTGTATTTTGTCAGCCGGCAGATGCCTCATGGTACGGATGATGCCGTGGAACATGCCACCCAGGGAACGCTCTTTGCCATCTTTCTCGCCTTTTTCCTGCTCCTGGCCGGGACCATTTTCTTCCTGACGCGGTTTGTACTGCGCTATATTTTGCAGGCGCTCCGGCTGCTTCAGAACGGATCGGATCAGGTGCGGCAGGGAAATCTCACCTGCCGCCTGACCTACAACCATATGGATGAAGTAGCGCCCGTCGTCGATACCTTCAATATCATGACGGAAGAACTGGAGCGGTCGCTGCAGGAACGGACGCGGCAGGAAGAAAACAGAAAGGAACTCATTGCCAGCATGTCCCACGACATCCGCACGCCCCTCACGGCTATCCGTGCCTATATTGAAGGGCTGGCTGACAACGTGGCCAATACGCCGGAACGGCGCAGACACTATATTGAGGTCATCCAGAAAAAGACAGAAGATATGAGCCGCATGATTGACCAGCTGTTCCTCTTTTCTAAAATGGATCTGGGAGAAAAAGCATTGCCTCTACAGTCACTAGAGCTAAATGAAGTAATTTCTGATATAATAGAAGAAAATAAAGAAGGCTGGCAGTGTCATCAGGCTCTGGTAGTGTGGCAGCGTTCCCCAGAGAAACTGCCTGTGATCGGAAGCCGGGAAGTATGGCAGCGCATCATGACGAATCTGGTGGCCAATAGTATAAAATATAAAACAGAAGAAGATGTACACATCCGTATCCGCGCATGGAGGCAGGATAACACGGTCTGCCTGGAAGTCGCCGATGACGGGCCGGGTGTGCCGGAAGAAGCGCTGACGCGCCTGGCAGAGCCGTTTTACCGGACGGATAAGGCGCGGAGCCGTACTGGTGATGGCAGCGGCCTGGGCCTTTCTATCGTCGCAAGGGGGATACAGCTCATGGGCGGGACCGTCATTTTTCTGCCGGTCCATCCTCATGGCTTATGTGTACATATGGAACTGCCTGCCGGGGGAGATGCTCTATGAATGAACGTATTTTAATAATAGAAGATGATCAGGATATTGCCTTTATTGAAAAAGATTACCTGGAAATGAGCGGATATACCGTCGTCATTGCCTCTGACGGGCTGGCCGGGCTGAACGAAGCGCTGAGTGGCACGTACCAGCTGGTACTTCTCGATGTCATGCTGCCCGGCATGGACGGGTTTGAAGTCTGCCGCCGCCTGCGGGATAAGGTGGATATCCCTATTATGATCGTCACGGCCAAGCGGGAAGATATCGACAAAATCCGGGGACTCGGCTTCGGTGCCGACGACTACGTGGAAAAGCCTTTTTCACCGAGCGTCCTCGTGGCCCGGGTCAAATCCCAGCTGGCCCAGTACCAGCGCCTGAAAGGGTCATCGCTCAGGAAAAAATCGCGCATTACTCTGGGAAATATTTCCCTCGACCCCGATACACACCGGGTATTTGTGGGAAATAAGGAAAAAGTCCTGCCCAATAAAGAATTCCAGGTATTGGAATTTCTTATGGTCAATGCCGATATGGTATTCAGCAAGGAAACGATTTATGACAAGATATGGGGCATGGATTCCCTGGGCAATACGGCCACGGTGCCGGTCCATATCAACCGCCTCCGGGAAGCCATCGAAAAAGATCCCAATAAGCCGTGCCATCTGCTCACCATATGGGGCGTAGGGTATAAGTTTAAGCCATAACAGGCACGGAATCCGTGAAAAATACTGGATGAAAGATTCCTTCCTATGGTATAATTGAAGCTACCATTTAGTTTTTTGGGGGGTATAGTATATGGAATTGGAAATGGAGTTCATCAGGAAACTGCCGTCGCCGCAGGAACTGAAAGAAGATTATCCGGTCGAGCCGGCCATTTATGAAACGAAACGCCGGCGCGACGAAGAAATTAAAGATATCCTTACGGGCAAAGATTCCCGTTTCCTGCTCATCATCGGGCCCTGCTCTGCCGATAATGAAGAAGCCGTCGTGGACTACGCACACCGCCTGGCCCGCGTGCAGGAACAGGTCAAGGACACGATTTATATCATTCCCCGCGTATATACCAATAAACCGCGTACCATCGGGGTAGGGTACAAGGGAATGCTGCACCAGCCGGATCCGGAAGGTAAAGAAGACATGCTGGCCGGCATCATCGCTATCCGCGATATGCACATGCGGGTCATCAGGGAAACGGGATTTACCTGTGCAGAAGAAATCCTCTATCCGGAAAACCACCGGTATTTATCGGACTTATTATCCTATGCCGCCATCGGGGCCCGTTCGGTCGAAGATCAGCTGCACCGTATGATTGCCAGCGGCGTCGGTATTCCTGTAGGAATGAAAAACCCGACATCGGGTGATATTTCCGTCATGCTCAATTCTATCGCCGCAGCCCAGCATGAACAGCAGTTCCTGTTCCGCGGCTGGGAAGTCAAGACGTTGGGGAATCCGCTGACCCATGCGATCCTGCGTGGCTATGTGGATAAATTCGGCAAAAGCCTTCCCAACTATCATTATGAAGACTTGCAGCGCCTGTTCGAAGAATATGGCAAACGGGACCTGGAAAATCCGGCCGTCATCATCGATGTCAATCATGCCAACTCAGGTAAACAATATCTGGAACAGATCCGCATTTCCAATGACGTCCTCTACAGCCGTCATATGAATAAGGACATCAAAAAGATGGTAAAAGGACTGATGATTGAAAGCTATATTGAAGACGGAAACCAGAAAATCAGTGATGGCGTATATGGCAAATCGATTACTGACCCCTGCCTGGGCTGGGAAAAAACAGAAGCACTGATTCTGGAACTGGCAGACCGCGTAGATTACTAACCTAAATTTCAGATATAAGGAGATAACATTCATGCTTAAACAGATTTCTCTCTTCACGGCAAATACAAATGGCGCCCTGGGCCGGGTTACAGATGTGCTGGCTAAGGCAAATATCAATATTTACACCATACTGGCCAATGACAGTGCCGAATTCGGCATCCTCCGCATGATCGTAGATGACTCGGAAAAAGCGCAGGAAGAACTGGTCAAAGCGGGCTATCAGTGCCGCATCGACAAAGTACTGGCCATTGATATGGCATCGGATAAACCAGGCACACTGAACAAAATCCTGTCCAACCTGAGCCGGGCCAACGTATTCGTCAAATACTGCTACATTTCCTTTGACCGGGAAACATCCTCTCCCATAGCAGTTCTTAAAACAGACGAACCGGAAACAGAAACCTTTCTCAAGGGCAAAGGCTATCGCCTGTTAGACCGCTTCTGATGCGGCGTGTGTTTGTCCAGTCTTTCCTTTCGTGTGATAATACTAAAAAAGGAGATAGCCCGGTGGCAGCACATCGGCTCTCCTCTATTGATGTTGATTGAAGAAGACCGTGTACCGCGAGGTATGCGGTCTTTTTCAGTTTACAATCTACATAATCCATGCATTTTTGTGGCAAAAGCAGGATGGTTCATTGTATAATAAAGGTAAATGGTCAATGAAGGAATCGATATCTATGGTGATATCTTGATACATGTAACGTGACGATAAAAAATTATGCAATGTATTCCGGAGGTGGTCGTCGTGGCAGGAGAACGGGCCGTGCAGGGTGTCAGCCCGGATATGCTTATGGAGGCAATGGATGCCGTAACCGATGGCGTCGTCATTGTCGATACGGATTCGCGGATTGTGTATTTAAATGAAGCGTATACGCATATTTTGAACGTAAAAAAAGAAAAAGTGTTATACCGGCGCATGGATGAAATTGAACCGGGAGCGGTCATATTGGATACGCTGATGGATCATAAGCCGCGGCTGCATCAGTTTGTTGAGGTACGGACGCGGGGAAAGAAGATTCTCGTCAACATTACGCCTATCTTTAAGGAAGGCGTCTTTTGTGGTGCCATATCGGTATTTAAAGATATTACGGAAATTACGGTAGTGCAGCGGGAACTGGAGAAGACCCAGCGCCTGAGTCATTCCATATTTAAAGCTTTGTCAACGGAGAAGCCGTCATTGCCCAGAGAATTTTCTCATATTATCGGCGAAGACCCGGCCTTTTTGCGCTGCCTGAAAATGGCGGAAATCGTGGCGCCGACGGATGCGACGGTCCTCATTGAAGGGGAAAGCGGAGCCGGGAAGGAAGTCTTCGTGCAGGCCATTCGCAGCCTGAGCGGCAAACGGAGCTATCCGTTTGTCAGCATGAATTGTTCGGCCATTCCCGAAACGCTGATTGAGAGCGAACTCTTTGGTTATACGTCGGGGTCTTTTACGGGTGCTTCCCGGGGCGGGAAGGCCGGCAAGTTTGAACTGGCTGATGGCGGTACGATTTTTCTCGATGAAATCGGCGAGATGCCCTTATTCATGCAGTCTAAATTATTGCGGGTTCTCCAGTCCGGAGAAATCCAGAAGATAGGGTCCGACAAAGTACAGAAAGTGGATGTCCGGGTCATTGCGGCGACGAACCGGAATCTGAAACAGATGGTAGAAGACGGGAAATTCCGGGAAGATTTGTATTTCCGCCTCAATACCTTTAAAAT
>NZ_ONTA01000280.1:0-8581 GCF_900320625.1 Megasphaera sp. DJF_B143 | reverse complement strand
TCGTCCCGGCTGCTCTTGACGCGGAAATCGGCATAGATGAGCAGCAGCGACTCGGCAGACAGGTTTTCCAGTTCCAGATCCCATACGGAATGATTGGCTGCAATATGGCCGATAGCCGGCAGTTCAAAGCGGCTGCAGCACAGTCCCGTGTAGAAATAATGCAGGTACGGGACGCGCCGCTCTTCCTGCTTGCGGCAGCCGTATTTCCCGATATCATGGCAGGCAGCGGCCCCGGAAATAAGCCCCAGGTCTACGGGCACATCGCACTGGCGCAGCTGGCGGGCCATGTACATGGCGACATAGTGGACACCGCCGATATGGCCCAGCGTATTAAAAGGCGTAATGTCGATGCCGATGCGCATGAATTCATAGATATAATGGTCCCATATGAGCTCTTTCATATGGAGGTATTCCGGGATAAATCCGTTGGCCCGGATTTCATCCTCCGACAGGAGCTCCATATCCTTCGTCGGGTCGAAGGGCAGGGTATACCGTTCATACTGGTACAGGCCGCGCAGGATCTGCAGCAGCAGGATCCGTCCGATGCGGTAGGGCGGCGCATCGTCCAGTGCGGCGGTCATGGCCGGCTCGTCCCAGGCTGCCGTATTTTCCGGAAACAGCCGGGCCAGAATGGAATAATAGCAGTACGACAGCCAGCCGCCTTCGGGCACGGCGGCAAAGACATCCAGATGCTTTGCCAGGCAGGACGCGACGGCCGGTGCATAAAACCGGCCGTTCCCATCTACTGTACGGGCCAGCTCCTCTGCAAGGGGTGCCAGCATCGCCGGCCGGCGCAGGTTCTCGAGCAGCTCCGACTGGAACAGTGGCTGCCGGGCAAAGGATGGGTCATTCAGGGCATGACGCAGTGCATCCTGGATAGTAAGGGAGTTTCCACGATTCATACGATTTCCTCCTCATACGCAAAAAGACGCCGAAACGGCGTCTTTTACTATACATTACTCATCGTACAGTTCACGATTGCGTTTGACAATATCCATCACGAGGTTTGCCGTTTCTTCAATAGCTTTGGATGACACATCGATGACCGGGCAATGAAGACGGCGCATGACGCCGCGGGCATAGGTCAGTTCTTCATTGATGCGGTCGATATTGGCATAACTGGCATTGGAATCCAGCCCCATACTGCGGAGCCGTTCGCTGCGGATAAAGTTCAGTTTAAAGGGGTCGATGATGAGACCTACGATTTTCCGGGCCGGAATCTGGAACAATTCCGGCGGCAGGGCCACTTCCGGTACCAGGGGCAGATTGGCCGCCTTGATGCGCTTGTGGGCCAGGTACATGGAAAGAGGCGTCTTGGACGTGCGGGACACGCCGACGATGACGATATCGGCCTTCAAAAAGCCAATAGGATTCTTGCCGTCATCGTACTTGACGGCGAATTCGATGGCTTCGACCCGTTTGAAATACTCTTCATCGAGGCGGTGGATCATGCCGGCCTTCATGGTCGGTTCGGTCGTCGCGATATTTCCGATGCCATCCATCATCGGTCCGATGATATCGACGACAGTCACATCGGAATTTTTAGTCAGCGTCTTGAGCTTGCGCCGCAGGACCGGTGAAATAATCGTATAACAGATCATGGCGTGATCTGCTTCCGCCTTTTTTACAATATCTTCAATCTGCTGTTCCGAACGGATATAGGGAACGCGGATGATGTTAAATTCTTCCTGATTATACTGGCTGGCAGCGGCACGGGCTACGCGTTCCGCCGTTTCTCCCAGTGAATCCGAGCAGGCATAGACAATCGGTCTGGCCACTTATGATCTCCTCCCCAAGCCACATTCTACAAAGAGACGGGTAATATTAGTTTTCGAAATACGTCCGACAATCTGGAGTTCTTTCCGGTCTTCTTCATCGCGGTCCAGGACATGGACGACGGGCAGACAGTCCACTTCATATTCCATGAGCCGCTGTGCCGCTACCAGAGCCTGCTCCTGCGGTTCCACGTAAATGAGCTTGCTCGACGGCGTCATGACCATGCGCACCGGCAGGGCTTTCAGGTCATTATTGCCCAGCGCCGTTTTCAGAAGGTCTTTCCGTGAGACGACACCTGCCAGAATATTGTCCGTCCCTACAAACACCGTCCCCACGTCTTCCGTGAACATGGCAATGACCGCATCATAGGCGCTCGTATGCTCGCCCACGATCACTGGCTGGGACAGACAGGACTCGACGCGGATATTGATAATAATCCGTGCCAGCAGATCCTTTTCCTTATTGCCCGTAAAAAAGTAACCCAGTTTCGGACGCGCATCAATCAATCCCAACATAGTAAGTATTGCCAGGTCCGATCGCAGTGCCGCCCGCGTCACGTGGAGCTGTGCGGCAATATGCTGGCCCGTAATCGGGCTCTGTTCTTTTACGATATTTAAAATAGTTTCCTGGCGTTCCGATAACATGTCCTCTCTTCACCTCCTGCTCCATGGCAGTCTATAAGTATACACCAATAATTATATACTATCTGTATAGGATATACAATAGGAACAAATAGAAAATATAAAAAGGCGGCCCTTATGAGTAGTTTACACTTTTAGGGCCGCCCCGGTCAGGAACGTATTACCATGTATAATCTTCTGTATCAGCACGGCCCTTGCCAGTCAGGGAATCCATGAGGATCCGCTGTTCGATCTGGGCCACATTCTTTTTCGTCGCAATGACAGCATCGGGGTTGACCGATACAGAATCGATGCCGCTCTTGACGAGAAATTCCGTGAAATCAGGATATACGCTCGGTGCCTGGCCGCAGATAGAAACGGTCTTGCCGTCTTTATGAGCGACACTGATGAGATGGCGGATAGCCCGTTTGACAGCCAGATTGCGTTCATCGAAGAGAGGCGCAACGGTGTCATTGTCGCGGTCGCAGCCCATGATCAGCATGGTCAGGTCGTTGGACCCGATGGAATAGCCATCGACGAACTTATTGAACTGGTCGGCGAGGATGATGTTGGACGGGATTTCTGCCATGAGCCATACCTTGAAGTCCGGTCCGCGGTGCAGGCCTTCCTGATCCATGAGGTTGACGATTTTTTCCATTTCATCGACACGGCGGCAGAAGGGAATCATGACATTGAGATTCTTGAAGCCGAATTCTTCACGGACTTTGCGTACAGCCTTGATTTCCAGCTTGAAGGCTTCAATGTATTTCGGGTCGTAGTAGCGGGACGCACCGCGCCAGCCGAGGAGGGCGCTGCTTTCCTGCGGTTCGTATTTATCGCCGCCTTTAAGATTGCGGTATTCGCTCGATTTGAAATCGCTGAAGCGCAGCGTAACCGGCCGCGGAGCCAGGGCCTGGCAGACTTTGCGCATGCCGTCGGCCAGCTGGTCAACAACGCGTTCGGGATGACCAATTTCAATGAGGTATAAGGGATGTTCGTGGATGAAGGTCGTCCAGATGAATTCTTCCCGCATGAGACCGATGCCGTCGCAGGGGAGAACGCCGTATTTTTCAGCCAGATCGGGGTTACCCAGATTCATATAAATCTTCGTTCCCGTAATCGGAGCCGTTTCAGCAACGACCGTAGCAGCCGTGGCAGCCGGTGCAGCAGCAGCCGGTTTGACGATGTCTTCTACGATGCCTTCATAGACGATACCATTCGTCGCATCGACGGTGATATCCTGTCCGTCCTGAATGGTCGTCGTAGCTTCCTGACTGCGGCTCTTGGTGCCGACGATGCAGGGGATGCCCAGTTCGCGGCTGACGATAGAAGCATGGCAGGTCATGCCGCCGGCATCGGTGACGATGGCCTTGGCTTTCTTCATGGCCGGTACCCAGTCGGGAGCCGTCATGGTCGTGACCAGGATTTCTCCATCTTTGAATTCTTCGATCTTGGACGGATCGAGGATGACATGGGCTTTGCCTGCGGCATGGCCCGGGCTGGCCGGAAGGCCTTTTACAATGGTAACTCTGTCTTTCGTCATAGCTGCACTGACACCGCTTTCTGCACTGGCTGGTTTCTTTTCTTTATTCTTCTTGGACCATACGGTTTCCGGACGGGCCTGGAGGAGCCAGATCTTGTTAGTCCGTTCATCGACGCCCCATTCCATATCCATATAGCATCCGTAATGTTTTTCAATGGCTTTGGCATAACCAGCCAGTTCTTTGACCTGATCGTCCGTAATAGCCGGCTGTTTCTGCTGATCTTCCGGTACGGCCTGTTCTTCCACATCGCCTGTATCCTTGCGGACCAGTTTGATCGGTTTCGTATTGATCATCTTGGAAATGATGGCCAGGTCGTCTTTGCGTACGCGGAAATTATCGGGCGTAACCGTACCCTGTACGACGTATTCGCCCAGGCCCCAGGCTCCTTCGATGGTGATGGTCGAATCATCACCGGTCACCAGATCGACTGTGAACATGACGCCGGCCGCCTTGGAGAATACCATCATCTGTACGGCAGCACTCAGGGCGACGGAAAGGTGGTCAAATCCCTGTTTCGTACGATAGTAAGTAGCACGGTCCGTAAAGGTAGAAGCATAGCATTCTTTAACTTTCTGGATGACCATATCGGCACCCTTTACGTTGAGGTAGGTATCCTGCTGGCCGGCAAAGCTGGCATCGGGCAGATCTTCTGCCGTAGCGCTGGAACGGACGGCTACGAAGGGATCGGTTTCGCCCATTTTGCGGCCCAGTTCTTCATAGCTGCTGCGGATGGAATCGGCCAGGTCTTGCGGCATATCGGCATCGCAGATGGCTTTGCGGATAGAAGCAGTGACATCGCGGAGCTGTACCGGATCTTCTACGTCCGTCAGGCCTTTGAGCAGTTCCTTAATCGTCACGTCCAGACCCGTAGCATGCATGAAATGACGGTATCCTTCTGCCGTCGTCGCAAATCCATAGGGTACGGGGACCTTGGTCTGGGAAGTCAGTTCGCCCAAAGACGACGACTTGCCGCCGACCAATGCCACATCGGCACGGCGCAATTCATCAAACCATAATACAAATGCTTTATCTCTGTCCATGTTCCTACCTCCTGAAGCGTGCAAATCATATATGCTAATTTTTAGTGATTTCTCATTTATAGTACATTATTTACTTGTGAATGTCAACAGATTTATGGTATTTAGTATATTTTTTGATATATAAGATATTCTACTTATCATTGTTCTCCTGGAATAATACAATAATGCACCGTATATCGTTTATCCTGCTTCAGTTGTGTACACTCTATGTACACAGGCCGTCTTCCGCCCCCGTATCCCCCGGAGCCGCCAAAAATGCCCCCTTTCCTCTATTCATACCGGACAGAGGTGTGTTATAATTAGAAATTAGTAAAGTCCTATATATAATAGATGTTTATAATAACAAATTCATCACAAAAGGAGTCACAGGAGAAATATGTATACACCCAGACGCCGGGCGAAACACGCCAAAAAGAAAGGACCACTGCACAGTCTGCGCGTGCTCATTGTCTTTCTTTTCGTCGTCGCAGCCGGACTCGGTTTTGGCTATATTTTTGCCGCTTACCAGAGTCTGCCGCCCGTAAGCAACAACATGCGGCCAGCCGTTTCATCCCAGGTATTCGACAGTCACGGACGGCTGATCACGACTCTTCATTCCGACCAGAACCGCCTTCCCATCGATATTAACAAAGTGCCGGCCAACCTGCAGAACGCCTTCATCGCCGCCGAAGATAACCGTTTCTATGAACATATCGGCATCGACCCCATCGGCATTCTCCGCGCCATCGTCACCAACCTGACGAACCGCGGCATCGCCCAGGGCGGCAGTACGATTACACAGCAGCTGGCAAAAAATGCCTTCCTCTCCCAGGAACAGACGCTGAAACGTAAAGTACAGGAAGCCATGCTGGCCCTGGAAATCGAGCACAAGTACTCGAAGAAAGAAATCCTGGAAATGTACATGAACCAGATTTATTTCGGCCAGGGCGCCTACGGCATCCAGACGGCGGCCAAGACCTACTTCGACCGCGATGTCAACGACCTGACACTGGCCCAGTGCGCCATGTTGGCAGGCCTGCCCAAGAGTCCGAATTACTACTCGCCCTTCAATAATCTGGAAGAAGCCAAATCCCGTAAAAACGTCGTCCTCGACCAGATGGCAAAATACGGCTACATCACATCCGATCAGGCGGCAGAAGCCAAAAACGCCGACCTCCACCTGTCCCACAACAAGCAGACAGCGGAAAACTCCGAATCGGAATCGTTCATCGACTATGTATCCCAGCTGGTTGCTGCCAAGTACGGCGACGATGCCCTGTACAAAGAAGGCCTCAAGATTTACACGACCCTCGATACGGAAAAACAGCATGCTGCCGTACAGGCCATGAAAAACCTGCCGGACAACTACACCGATAAAAACGGCCTGACCCAGCCCCAGGGCGCACTGGTCTCCATCGACCCCCGCAACGGCCACATCCTGGCTATGGTAGGCGGCCGCGGCCAGGACAGCTTCAACCGGGCCAGCATGGCCGTCCGTCAACCTGGGTCGGCCTTTAAGCCTTTCGTCTATATGACGGCCCTGCAGGATGACATGACGCCCGATTCGACCATGGAAGACAAAAAAGTCACCTATGGCGGATGGAGCCCCCAGAATGCGGAAAAATCCTATTCCGGAACGATGACCCTCCGTCAGGCCCTGGCCCATTCGGTCAATACCATCGCCGTCCAGCTGGCCGACAAGGTAGGCACATCCAAGATTATCAACAATGCCAAGAAAATGGGCATTACGACCCTCGTCGAAAAAGGCAGTACCAATGACAACAACCTGGCCATGGCCCTCGGTGGCCTGACCCGGGGCGTCATCCCTCTGGAAATGGCCAGCGCCTACGGTACATTCGCCAATAAGGGCGTCCACGTCAAACCGGTGGCCATCACCAAGATTCTCGACCGCAACGGCAATGTCATCGAAGACAACAGCTCCGGCAAAGGGGAAGAAACGCGGGTCCTCTCCGAACGGGAAGCCTATGAAATGACCAGCATGCTCGAAGCGGTCATCGAAAGCGGTACCGGTACAGCCGCAGCCATCGGCCAGCCGGCAGCAGGCAAGACCGGGACGACCGATGACAACAAAGATGCCTGGTTCGTCGGCTACACCCCGGCCATCGTCACCGCCGTCTGGGTCGGCGACGACACGGGAGCCCACAGTCTGGGCGAAATCTACGGCGGCACCGTACCAGCCCGTATCTGGCACGACTACATGGTACAGGCTGCCAGCAGCGATTCGTCAGACTTCTCCGTACCGGCAGGCATGCAGAAAGCCAGCCGCGCCAGCGAGACAAAGAGCACGGCATCGGAAAAAAAGAGCACAAAGTCTACGACGACAAAAGAAAAATCAAAGCAGGATACGCCGCAGGGAAAACAGCAGGCGGCCCGCAACAATAAGAATCAGTAACAGCAAACGGAGGCTGCCACCATGGGCAGCCTCCGTTTATGTTAGCTGTAAGGGAAAGCCGCTGCCCTTCCTCTTTCGATGAACGACCTAAGGCCTTTTCATCAAACGTAAAACTATCTTTTTCTGCAACCTGTAAAGGAGTACCCTCATGTTCAACCGCATCGTCTTTTTCTGGAAAATTGGCTGCCTCGGCGCCGTATTGGGACTAGCCAACTGGTATGTCTATAAAAACGCCCTGCCCCCTGCTGTTTCCAGCTGGTCTCTGCTGGGTTTTCTCCTGTTTCCTTTCTGTTTCTCTCTAGCCTATAATGCCATCCACTCCGTTCCCGTTCCCATCACCAAAGGATTCTCCTGGATTGGCGGCTTCTGGTTTATTTTTACCATCTATGCCACTATGGGCTCCTGCGTCTATGCTGTACTGTACCTTTTAAGCCGCCTCACGGGATATGAGCCGCTCTGGCAGGCATATCAGGACAGTCTTGCCCTCGTGCTGCTGCTTCTGGTCCTCGCCATCATGGCCCGGGGCATCTATAAAGCCGTCCACCCCGCCATCCGTCACGTCGCGATTCAGACGGAAAAGGCAGTCACGCCGGTCCGGCTGGCCTTCCTTACCGATATCCACATGGGACCCCTGCAGAGCCACTGGTACACGCGGCGCCTCGTCCGCCGCGTCATGGCGCTCCGGCCCGATGCCGTCCTCTTCGGCGGCGACCTCATCGACGCCCATCTTGCCTTTGTCCTCCGCGACGGCAGTTACCGCCTCTTGCAGGACCTCAAAGCCCCACTGGGCGTCTGGGCCGTCTTTGGCAACCACGACTTTTTTGACGGCGATATAGAAGAAGAGGAAACGGCTTTTTCCTTTTGTCACTTCCTGCGCCATGACCGGTCAGAACTGGCCCCGGGTATCACCCTGACCGGTCTCAACGACTACATCCATTTCCCATCAGAATCCGTGCCGGACTGCGACCAGTCACAATTCAACATCATCATGGACCATGAACCACTGCGCATCCGGGAAGCCGCAAAAAAAGGGTATGACCTCTGCCTGGGAGGTCATACCCATGGGGGACAGTTTTTCCCTGTCACCTGGATTACAGACAGAATGTACCTGCTCAACTACGGCAGCCGCCGTATAGACTCCATTGACGCCGTCGTCTCCAGCGGCTACGGCTCCTGGGGCTTCCCCTTCCGGACCGGCCCCTCGCCGGA
>NZ_ONTA01000281.1:0-5094 GCF_900320625.1 Megasphaera sp. DJF_B143 | reverse complement strand
CCATCCCCATGGTCATCATCAGCGGACAGGTATCGGCCAGTCTCATTGGCCGCGATGCCTTTCAGGAGGCCGATATATCGGGCATTACGTCACCCATTACCAAACACAATTACCTCGTCAAGGACGGCCGGCAGATTCCCCGCGTCCTGAAAGAAGCTTTTTATATAGCTTCTACAGGCCGGCCGGGTCCGGTTCTGGTCGACATTACTAAAGATGCCCTGGAGGAAGAAATCGATTTCATCTATCCTGAACGGGTGTCGCTGCCAGGGTACCGGCTGGAACCGGCCGGACAGGCTTATGACATCGACCGGGCTGTCAGCGCTATCCAGCAGAGTAAACGGCCCCTGCTGCTCATCGGCGGCGGTGTCATTTTGTCGGGGACGACCGATGCGCTGCGGCAGTTCATCGGGGAAACGCAGATACCGGTCGTGACAACCCTCATGGGAAAGGGTGCTGTGCCGGACAGCTATGACCTTCATCTCGGCATGGGCGGCATGCATGGATCGTATGCATCCAACATGGCCATCACCGGATGCGACCTGCTTATCGCCATGGGTGTGCGCTTTGACGAACGGTTGACCAGCCGGGCTGATACCTTTGCTCCGGGAGCACAAATCATCCAGTTCGACATCGACGACGTGGAAATCGGCAAAATCATCGACGTCGATCTGGCCGTAAAAGGGGACCTGCGCTGGTCTTTGCCTCTTGTGGCAGAAAAGATCAGGGAGTCGTCCTTTGATTATCAGGCCGCCTATGCTCCCTGGCGGGATCACGTCCGGTCGATGAAACAGGCTCATCCCTTTGCCGTGGCGCCGAGACCGGACTATATTTCTCCCCAGGCTATCTTTGAAACCGTCCGGGCACTGACACGGCCGGAGGATACGATTGCCGTTACCGACGTGGGGCAGCATCAGATGTGGGCAGCCCAGTTTTTTGATACGGAGCAGCCCCGCCATTTCCTTTCGTCGGGCGGACTGGGTACGATGGGATACGGACTGCCGGCGGCCATGGGAGCCAAAGTCGCCTGTCCGGACAAGACGGTCCTCGTCTTTTCCGGCGATGGGAGCATCCTCATGAACTGCCAGGAACTGGCTACCTTGTCCCAGTATGGCATTGCCGTCAAAGTCATCGTGCTCCACAATGATACCCTGGGCATGATCGTCCAGCTCCAGGATTTCTTTTACGACAAGCATTATACACAGTGCACGCTGAACAGCCGCAAGAATCTGTCCATGCTGGCCGAATCGATGGGCGTCCGGGGCTATCACATCGAACGGGAAGATGACCTCTTTCCCGTGCTCCGGGAGGCCCTTGCCTATGAAGGGACGGCTCTCATCGACATTGCGATATCCAAAGAGGAACGGGTCTATCCGACCGTTCCCGGCGGCAAAGCGCTCTGTGACATGATACTGGGAGGTGAAGCAGGGTGAGGACACAGCATCTTGCTATACTATGCGATAATAAACCGGGCGTCCTGACCCATATTGCCGGACTGATCAGCCGCAAGGCCATCAATATCGAATCCCTGACGGCAGGGTACACGGAAGAACGGGATGTGACCCGCTTCAATATCGTCATCAGCATCGAAGACGATAAAGAATTGAAGCAGACCATGAGCCAGCTGGCAAAACTCATCGACATCATCAAAATCGTCAACCTCGATGAGGAACCCTTTATCAGCTATGAACTGGCGATGATCAAAGTGCGCTACGATTCTCCCAAGACGAGGGAAGAACTGTCGGGACTGGCCGATTTGTTTCACGCCAAAGTCGTCGATGTCAACCTGAATTCCCTCATTCTCCGCGTGACCGGCCGGGAAGATCACGTCGATGCCCTCATCAAGGTGCTTTCGCCGTACAATGTACTGGAAATTGTGCGCACCGGGACGATTTCCCTGTCCCGGGGGCTCGTGCCGGTCAAGGAGATGTAGGGCGCAGGATATCTTCATCGCGCAGACTGGTTGCAGCGTATAAAGACAGACGGAGCTGCCACCTATGAGAGACTATTCATGGGTGGCAGCTCCGTTTATTTTTATCCTGTTTTTCCGTATCAGCGGTACATGTCGGGACGGCGCAGCTTGAGGAAGGGCCGTTCTTCCTTGGCCTTGCGGGCCAGACTCAGGTCGAGATCGCAGGCGATGAGCCGTTCCTGGTCGTCCCCTTTTGCCAGCAGATTGCCCCAGGGATCGATGATGAGGGACTGGCCGGCAAAGTCCATGTCCCCTTCTTTGCCGACGCGGTTGCACATGGCGACGAAGGTCTGGTTCTGATAGGCCTGGACGCGCATTTCCCATTCAAACATTTCCAGCGGTTCGGCTTTCGTATTGGCCGTCGGCACGATGACCAGATCGGCGCCCTGGGCGGCACAGGAGCGGATGCTTTCCGGCAGATGGCGGTCAAAGCAGATGACGATGCCGATTTTGCCGAAATCCGTCGTAAAGACCTGGAACCCTTCTTCTGACGGTGTATAATAATCACATTCATAGAACTGGGGCGCCTGGAAAATGTGGACCATCTTGGAAATGCCGGCGATGCGGCCCTGACGGTCGAGGAACAGGTTGGCATCATAGGGCTTTCCCTGTTGTTTCAAGTAGAAATTGGGCGAAATATACATGTCGTGTTCCCGGCATTTTGCCTGGATAGCCTGCACTTTCTGATCCGTATCTTCCATCAGATACCCGGTGGCATCCTGGTTTTCATACTGGGCAAAAAATGGAGAGAACTGTACTTCCGGAAAAAACAGCAGATTGCAGCCCGCCGCCTTATCGCAGAAATCCAGTGTTTTTGTGAAATTTTCTTCCATATCCTTCGACATGGACATCTGAGCCATTCCTAATCGCATGACCTTCATCCCCCTCTGATATACAATAACTGAATCTAATTCTAGTATACCATAGAACAGAAGGGAAACATATACTTTTTAAAGGGCAGGATGGTTTGCAGTTTGCAGAATATATAGTATATAATAGAAGAAAAAATAAAAGAAACATTTCAGGAGGATCAGTATTATGGCAGATAAAAAAATGTATGCATTGTTTAAGACCAACCGCGGGGAATTCACCGTAGAATTATTTCCCGACAAGGCCCCGATTACAGTCGCCAATTTCAAGAAGCTGGCCGACAGCAAGTTCTATGACGGCACCATATTCCATCGCATCATCGCCGATTTCATGATCCAGGGCGGCGATCCCCAGGGAACGGGATTTGGCGGTTCCGATGAAATGATTCCCGATGAATTCGGCCCGGGCCTCGACTTCAGCGAACCGGGTGTCCTGGCCATGGCCAATGCCGGCCCCAATACGGGCAGTTCCCAGTTCTTTGTGACCGTCGTTCCGACACCGTGGCTCCAGAATCATCACTCCATTTTTGGCAAAGTAGTAGAAAACTACGATGTCGTAGAAGCCATCAGCAAGACGGCGACCGATTTCCGGGATAAACCCTTGGAAGACGTCGTCATAGACACCATTGAAATCGTTGAAAAATAATCAGACAGACCGGGCCTATTATACCTATGTCGTACGCTGTGCTGACGGGTCGTACTATACAGGATGGACCTGTGACATCCAGCGCCGGGTCGCCGCCCACAACAGCCGGGGCGGGGCAAAATACACCCGCAGCCGCCGGCCGGTGACCCTCGTCTGGAGCCAGGCCTTTGCATCGCAGCATGTGGCCATGCACTGGGAATGGGAAATCAAACAATGGCCACGCGCGAAGAAAATAGACCTGATTCAGACGCAGCAGAGACTGCCGGAAGAAGAATAGGGGATGGATTCGTGTGAAACGATGGAAAAAATGGATAACCACACTGGTACTGGGGACGTCACTGGTGACGCTGCCCGTTGGGATGGCGGCAGCTGCGTCTGCCGTGGAAACGGTACTCTATGGCGCCGCCGCAGCGGCCCTCATCAAGCAGCAGCTCGTCAAGATGGATACGCAGATGCAGCCGCAGATGCTGGCCCAGACCCAGGCCAAGACCGGTGTGGCAGATAATTATGAATATGAGCAGCGGCTGGACCGGATTGCCGACAACCTCGTCCGGACGGGGATGATCAAACGCAATTACGATGTCTATGCCAATCCCAGCAAGGATCTGAACGCCTTTGAAACGGTGGGCGGCGTCATTTCTGTCAATCAGGGCATGATGGATACGCTCAACGATGATGAACTGGCTTTCACCCTGTGCCATGAAATGCAGCACGGCGAACGCCATCACGCCATCAACGGCGTCATGAAGAGCATCGGCGTTTCCGTTGCCGTAGACCTTGCCTTTGGCGGCCATGCGGAAATGCTCGACGTACTCCTCGGCGGCATTGTGATCAATTACATCGACAATGAAATGGTAACCATGAATCAGGAAAAAGAAGCCGATGCCTATGGCTTTGAGGTCATGAAGAATACGCCCTACAACGTCGGCGGTGCCCCGTCGTCGATGCAGTTTGTCTATGAAAAATACGGCGACCTCTATCAGGAAGGGTTCAAACGGGTCATCAGCCCCAATAACCACCCACAGATGACGAAGCGCATTGAAAAGCTGGGCCGCCGCATGACGCGCTGGTCGGGCAATCACGTCCAGGTAGGGGGAGACATGGTCTACGTCAATGCCCAGCCCGTGGTCAGTCCCGCTCCGTACGGTGACTATTCGCGGCGCCGCCGTGCTTTCCTCGTTGCCGGGAACCTGTCACGCGTGACCCACACCATCTATGGGGAAGCGCAGGATGACAAGAAAATCCGGACGACTCCCGTTGCCTCTGGCAAGGTCAAAGGCATGGACCTGACAGGCAACGACTGGCAGATCCTCCAGAATGGCAACGAAATTTCCGTCCAGGGACAGCACATCATGGATTGTGCTCCCGGCGATGACGGCGCGGCCATTGTCCATAACCTGAATCAGGCGCTGCGGGCCAAACCGGCCATGCTTTCCGACAAAGAAATCCAGAAACTGGACAAGAAATGGAAGAGCCAGTACGGTTACAAAGCGCCGGCTAAAAAGGATAAGGCCAGGACAGAGAAAACAGAAGGACATAGCTGATTTATCCGATAGGGGTGAATTTTTTCAGGGACGCCGTATCATTGCGGCGCCTCTTTTTCTCCCTGT
>NZ_ONTA01000282.1:0-2333 GCF_900320625.1 Megasphaera sp. DJF_B143 | reverse complement strand
GCCATTATCGATTCATCAGGCTATACGGCAGGTCTTACGGTAGCCGTTGTCTTTAGCGCAACTGCTTTTATTGGCTCTTTCTTATTACCAGAAACAGGAAAATCACGTAGCAAAAAATAACACATATTATATAGGAGGTCATATCATGACACAATATGAAACAATGTATGAACAGAAAAAAATGACAGCAGAACAGGCACTCCAATTGATTCAAAGCCGTGACTACATGTTTAGTGCCCAGGCTTCAGGGGAACCGGCAGCTATTCTCGATAAACTTCAGTACTTAAAAAAAACGGGAGTTAGAGATACGATTATTAATACCTGTCTTCCCTTAAAGGATTATCCATGGCTCCATGATCAGGAAATGAAAGGAATCATGTTCCATAATGGCTGGTTTTTCTGCGGCCCCCTGCGTCAATCCCAGAAGGAAAAATTGACGAGTGCCGTGCCACAGCGGTCTACGACTATTTTACGCCATACCTTAGACCGGATCCGATACGAAGGACGACGCCCTGTTGTTCTGGCAACCGTATCTCCTATGGATAAGAATGGTTATATGACACTTTCTGTCAGCGCCATTTATGAACGCGATCTGATTAATGCGGGAGCGCTGACTATTGTAGAAGTCAATCCTAATTTCCCAAGAACGTTTGGTGATACACTGGTCCATGTTTCTGAGGTTGCAGCTGTTGTAGAATCAGACCGGCCGATTCCCTGTGCCAAACTGGCGCCATATACTGAAACAGATGCGGCTATTGGCAGGTATATTGCAGATCTCATAGAAGATGGATCCACAATCCAGCTGGGTATTGGCAATATTCCCAATGCAGTAGCCAATGAACTGAAAGCAAAGAAACATTTGGGGATTCATACGGAAATGTTTACGGAAACGATGGTTGATTTGATTGAATGCGGCGCTGTAGACAATTCGCAAAAAGGGTTTATGAATGGATATTCTGTCTGCTCATTTACGATGGGAAGCCAGCGGTTATATGATTTTATTGACAATAACCCTTCGGTCCTTTTTAAGTCGAGCACCTTCAGTAATGATCCCTATACGATTAGCCGGAATAACAAGTTTGTTTCCATTAATGCCAGCCTGGAAATCGACCTGACCGGTCAGTGCGCGTCGGAAACCGTGGGAAATCTGCAGTGGTCCGGAACGGGTGGTCAGTCTGAAACTGTTCAGGGGGCACAAATGTCACCAGGAGGCAAGTCCATTATTGCCATGCATTCTACGTACACGACAAAAGATGCCGATGGCAAGCCCATTCTCCATTCTAAAATTGTTCCTTTCCTGGCTCCAGGGGCGGCGGTTACGACATCGCGCAATGATACCGATTACGTTGTTACGGAATATGGTGTGGCCTGGCTGCGCGGTTTAAATATTAAGCAGCGTGCCGAATCCTTGATCCGCATAGCACATCCTGATTTTCGCGATGAACTGCGCAAAGCTGTTGACAAATACATGATTTGGTAGATAAGTCGGGACTACTTATTGATAAGAGCACCGTTATGCATTTTTGAGCGTAACGGTGCTTACGTGTCTCTTTAAATCTGATATAATGGAACGAGAGTATATTGTCAGAGGTCGGTGCATTATGAGAAAAATCCTGCCAACAAAAATATCTATGCCAGCAGTAGATGATATCATCATTCCACGGCTCAGGTTCAATCAAAAACTAGATGGTATGAAATCATGTCCCGTGACAGTCATTACGGCAGGTGCCGGATATGGGAAAACTACTGCCATGATACAATACTGGCAGGGACAGGCAGAACCCCCAGGCTGGTATTGTCTGGGACCGGAAGATGATACGTTATATATTTTTGCAATTTATCTGGCGGGGAGCCTGGACCGGTTTTATCCTGGATTCAACGAGTGGTTCTGCCAGAGACTGGCAAATGAAAAGAAGATTGATTGGCGTTTCATATTATTCTTGTTCTTATCGGGCCTGCAGGCACACCAGCCAGATACAGATGTACCGGTCTATATGGTCATTGATGATTGGCAATATATTCATGATACAGATGTCTTAAAATTTTTCGACCGCTTTATGGCTAACCTTCCTGTGCGGCTTCATATTATGCTGCTTTCGCGGGAGTATGTCAGTCTGCCGGTTTTGGAACGGATGAGACTGCACGGTCAGGCCAAAGATGTATTTCCAACAGATCTGTTGTTTTCGCCTGATGAGATAAAAAAGCTATTTCAAAAATCACAATTGACCCATGTGCAAGATAAAGATATTCATGCGATTTTCAAAAAAACGGAAGGCTGGGCTATTGTTATAAAGATGCTGGCAGCGCAATGGTGCGAAGATGCCGGACAATAT
>NZ_ONTA01000284.1:0-3785 GCF_900320625.1 Megasphaera sp. DJF_B143 | reverse complement strand
CGTCGGATTGATGCGTTCACCAATGACCTGGAACGGGCCGTCCAGGGTGATTTCCACGACGCTCCGTTCGGATGCCAGGGCGCGCTTTTTCACTGCCGATACAGGCTGGGGCCGCATATCCCGGACGGCATCATGGAGGGCCCGGATATGATCCACCGTCGTGCCACAGCAGCCACCGATGATGCGGGCGCCGGCTTCGACGAGCAGGCGGGCATCACGGGCAAATTCTTCCGGCGTCGTCTGATAGACCGTTTTCCCATCGACGATTTCCGGAAGGCCCGCATTGGGCTTGGCTATGAGCGGCACCGTCGCGTAGCGGTACATGGCCCGGATCCGTTCCACCATATCCAGCGGGCCGGTGGAACAATTGGTGCCAATAGCATCGACGCCCAGTTCCTGCAGGACGACGACGGCCGCTTCCGGCGGCGTCCCATAGAGCGTCCGGCCGTCTGCTTCAAAGGTGAGAGTTGCCATGACAGGAAGGTCACATACTTCACGGATAGCCAGTACGGCAGCCCGCGTTTCCTGCAGGCTCATCATCGTTTCGACGATGAATACATCACAGCCCGCTTCATATAAGGCGCGGGCCTGTTCTTTATATACGTCAACCAATTCTTCAAAAGTCAGCGTTCCCATGGGATAGAGCTGCTGGCCGGTCATGGTCATGTCGCCGGCGACCAGGGCCTTGTCCCCTACGGCTTCTTTGGATAGCTGCACCAGCCGGGTATTAATTTCTATCAGCCGGTCTTCCAGGCCGTATTCGGCCAGCTTGATGCGGTTGCCCGTAAAAGTCGGCGCATAGACCAGGCGGGAACCGGCCTCTACGAACTGGCGCTGCAGGTCCTGTATGGCCTGCGGATGTTCCATAATCCATAGTTCCGGGCAGACGCCGACGGGCATGCCGGCTTTCTGCAGGTTGGTACCAGTGGCACCGTCAAGGATAAAAGCACCTTGTTCCAATAACTGTCTGAATTCATCTCGTGTCATCATCTATCTCCCCATATCTATCATATCGTTCCATCGGTAAAATCCATATGCTGTATGTATAATGATTGGAAATCCGCCGTATTTCCCAGGACGACTTCCCTTCCCTTCTGAATGAACGATGTCATCCGTTCTACGGCTCTGCCATCGGTCAGGGCCTGTACGGCCCCCAGCAGAGACGTATTGCCGGCAGCACGGGTCCTGGCTGCCCACGACGGCGGGATGAGTCCCATAGAGGCGGCTGATTCCGGCTTAAGATAATAGCCGAATCCGCCGGCCAGCCAGATTGTCTTCACATCGTCTTCGCGCAGGCCGGCTGTCTTAAGAAGGACGGATATACCGGCCCGGATAGCGCTTTTTGCCATCTGTATCTGGCGGATATCACGCTGGGTCAGCACGACAGGCGTGCCGTCTGCTCCCTGAGCCAGAGGAAATCCCTCTGTAAACCACGGCTCCCGGAGCGTCCCGTGCCGGTCCACGATTCCATGCTCTACCATGCCTGCCATGGCTTCTATCACGCCGGTACCACACAGTCCACGGGGGGAAATATCGCCGATCGTACGGACTACCGGTCCGGATTCATTCCATGTCACACTGCAGACAGCTCCGGGAACGCTGCTCATGCCACAGCGCAGCTGTCCGCCTTCAAGGGCCGGCCCGGCTGCCGTGGAAGCGACAAAAATGCCATCGCCATTTCCCAGTGCCATTTCCCCGTTGGTCCCCAAATCGAGGAACAGGCTGTTCGTATCGCTCTGGTCCATAGAACAGGCAATGAGCCCCGAGGCAATATCGGCCCCCACATAGGTACTAAAGCCGGGAAGTATGGTAAGCATACAGGAATCGGGAAGTACCCTGCCAAATAGTTCCGCTGCCGGCAGGGTGACTCCTCCTAGCGATACGGGCTGGAACGGCCAGCTTCCCAGCCCCTTACAGGACCATCCCATGAGGAGATGCTCCATGGTCGTATTCCCGGCCAGGGTCATGCGCCGCAGCTGCTGCCTCATTCCGGGATACGGAGCCAGCAGCTTATGCAGCACTTCTTCTATGCTGTCCATAGCCAGCTTCTGCAACTCGTCAGCCTGTCCGTCACAAGCGGCAGCAATGCGGCTGACAACGTCGGCACCAAAAGTGCGCTGGCGGTTAACGGCGCTTGCCGAATCCAGTACAGTCCCATCGGAAAGGGATACGAGTGATGAGGCTATGGTCGTCGAACCGAGGTCAACGGCCAGGCCATAGTCTCCGCTGGTCCGGACGGCAGCGGCCGCCTTCTCCTGATGGAGGCCGGTCATCTGTCCTTCCCGATGTACGGGCAGCCGCACCCGGACCGGTGCGGCAGGAACGGCCTGACAAGCCAGGCGCCAGCCGTCTTTCAGCTCTTCTCCGGAATAAAAATTCCGGTCGGCCGGCGTGACGGGAAGATCCCCTTCGACGAGCTGGATACCACAGCGCCCGCACGTGCCCTTGCCACCGCACAGGGCAGGAAGCTCTCCCTGCCCACGCAGGGAAACGGCCAGATTCTGTCCGGCAGGACAGGTGTATTCCTGAAAGGCCGGACTGGCAGAAACAACGGTTTCTGTTCCGTACGGCTGTTGCCGGAGCCGGCAGTCCCTGTGGGCGCACTGCCGGCAGTCATGGCCGGCATGGAATTCTTCAGGGTCCGGGCTCACGGAAAAAACAAGACTCAGCGACTTTTCCGGAACGACCATATAGTCCGGCGTCATGGTCAGTCCCAGCGTACGCCGGGCAGCCAGGCAGTCATAGGCACGCTGCTGCCACGGGAGTGGCAGGTCCGTCCCGATTTCATACCGCCGGGAGATGCCACACCCTTTTTCCCGGCAAAAAGACCGGAGAGCCTGCTGCAGTTCTTCTTCAAAGGAAAACAGGCTGCTGTCTGCCATGGTGTTTAAAAGAAGAGCCGCTGCGGCATCGCCCTCTTCGCGAAGGCGGCCGGTATACGCCGTAATGGCTCCTCCCAGCGTCATCATGGCATATATCCAGGTTTTACCCTCATCCTCTTTCATGGCAAAGGCCCCTTTGGGACGGATGATGCGGCGCAGGACCGGTATTCGTTCCATTACATCTTTTTTTGTCCGGTCCCAGGCATCACTGCCTGACCGGCATCCCAGGAGACGCAATGTCTGGTCCGGGTTGAACCGGGTCGTATGCCCTGTAATAATGCGGATATCGCTCATGGTCCTGCTCCCTTTCATTAGTATCACATTCTATAGGATATGTTCTCTCTATCATATACTGAATACGACTCTTACACAAGAGATTTCTAAAACCATACAGGAAAAAGCCGTACAGGCAGGAGTCGTCTGTACGGCCTTTCCATTGGGATATGGGAGATAAAGGTATATGAAACTGAAAGCGTCATGCCTTGGGCTGCAAGACCCTTTCAGCGCGGGTATCATGAGTTTTCCCCTCGGTGCTATTAAAAAAGCCTTCTCGTTCCCATCAGGAAGAGAAGGCTTCATTGCCCCGGATATATCATTCATGAGGATCAACTCATAGCCATATAATATCACCATATATAAAATATGTCAATTGTTTTTATTAAATTGTTTACATATGAGACAATATATATTAAAAATCATTACATTTCCATCAAGTATATCCTTTATTTTTCAAGCAGAAAAGCCCGGTCTGCCGAAGGAGAAGGCAGTCAGTCAGGCTTTTCCTGTGATATAGGGTTAGATAGGTATCAATATTATGTAGACGGCCGGTGAGACGTTTCATCGTTTTCTTTTGATGATACATCCGATGATTCTTCCGGTTTCGTCTGTGACGTATCGGTCTGT
>NZ_ONTA01000285.1:0-3687 GCF_900320625.1 Megasphaera sp. DJF_B143 | reverse complement strand
TGCGGCGACGAACCGGAATCTGAAACAGATGGTAGAAGACGGGAAATTCCGGGAAGATTTGTATTTCCGCCTCAATACCTTTAAAATTGTCATACCGCCCCTGCGCAGACGGCGGAAAGATATCCTGCTCCTGGCAAACCATTTCCTGGATATTTTTTCAGAAAAATATCATAAGCACCTGTCTTTTTCTCCCGGTACGGCAGCCGTATTGCAGAAGAGTCCCTGGTCGGGAAATGTCCGGCAACTCGAAAGCTGCGTAGAATATGCCGTCATCGTCGCAGGAGGGAGTGTGATCCTGCCGGAAGATCTGCCTGACGAACTGCTGCAGGGACAGAGCCGGGATGGATATACGGCAGAATTGCCTGAAAAAGAACAGAGAGCTCCGTCCGGCCAGGAACAGAATGTATCGCCGCTTCGGATGGATATTCAGCAGATTGAACGGGAACGGATGCGTGAAGCCCTGGAAAAAGCACAGGGAAACAAGACGAAAGCCATGGAATTATTGGGCATCAGCCGGCGGACTTTTTATAAAAAATATAAATTATATGGTTTTTCCAATGATTTGTATACTAAGTAAACATTATATGTATACCTGGTATACAAAAGAAACAGCCAGTGTATACAACGAGGAGTGGATACGCTGGCTGTTTCTGTGTCAAAAGGGCATATTATGGATGGTTTCCGCGTATACTTCCGGAAAAATTTATTGGCATTATAATTTCATATAAAATGGTGAAAGCAATGTGTTACAGTCATGACTTGCATATACTTATTATCACAACTATTTATGAAAAGAGGTTACGTTATGATGAAAACAATCCGGATCGGCGGAGGCCAGGGGTTCTGGGGCGATCTGAGCGATGCCCCCATTACGATGGCACGGGAAGACAATCTTGATTATATCTGCTGTGATTATCTGGCAGAACTTACACTCTCTATTATGCGGCGCCAGCAGGAAAAACGGCCTGAAGCCGGCTATGCCCGCGATTTCATCACGGCTCTAAAAGGTATGCTTCCCTATCTTGCCGAAAAAGGGACCAAGGTCATTACCAATGCCGGTGGCATGAATGTCAAAGCCTGCGTGGAAAAAGCAAAAGAAGCCATCCGCGAAGGCGGTTATCATTTGAAAGTCGGCTATGTACTCGGTGACGACGTGCGCGAACTGATTCCCCAGCTGCGTGCCCAGGGTATCACGATGAAACACATGGATACGGGTGAAGATATCGACCGCATCCTGCCCAATATGGTAAACGCCAACGTATATTACGGGGTAGAACCGATTGTCAAATGCCTGGAAGACGGAGCAGACATCATCATTCTCGGCCGCTCGACCGATACGGCCATGTTTGAAGCGCCCCTCATTTATGAATTTGGCTGGAAACTCGACGACTGGACAGCCAAAGCTACGGGCATCCTGGCAGGCCATCTCTGCGAATGTGGCGCCCAGGCGACCGGCGGCAACTATGACTACGACTGGGAACACGTGCCGAGCCCGGAAAACCTTGGCTATCCTATTGCCGAAATCAGCGAAAAAGGCAGCCTCGTCCTGACGAAGACGAAGAATACCGGCGGCCTGGTTACGCCTCAGTCGGTCAAAGAACAGCTGCTCTATGAAATCCATGATCCATCCAAATACATTACTCCCGATGTCGTCGCCGATTTCAGCAAGATTACACTGGAAGAAATCGAACGGGATCACGTAGCCGTCCGCGGTGTTACAGGTACACCGGCTCCGGATACACTAAAACTCTGCGTCGGTTATCTGGAAGGGTACCGTACCATTGCCTACCTGCCCTATTCCTGGCCGCGCGCGTACGACAAGGCAAAGATGGCTGCCGATATCCTCGACAAACGGCTTGCCATGAAGAATGCTAAAATCGTCCGCAAGAACATCAGCTATCTCGGCGTCAATGCCCTCCATGGACCGCTGGCTCCGGAAATCGATGCCGACCTCAATGAAGTCGTCCTCCGCTACGCAATCATGACGGAATCGAAAAAAGAAGGCCTGAAACTGACGCCGGAAGTAGCGGCTGTCAGCAATCTGAACGGCCCGGCACAGGGCTGCTTCTTCGGCGGCCGCAGCCGTCCCAGTGAAGTATTTGCTCTCTGGCCGACACTGATTCCGCGCGACGCTATCAAACTTACGACATTTGTTGAGGAGGTCTGAAATCATGAAAGTACAATTAAAAGATATCGCCCATGGCCGTTGCGGTGATAAAAGCGATACATCCAATATCTGCATCTATGCACGGAAACCCCAGTATTATAAAGCGATGGAAAAACAACTGACGGCTGATGCCGTGCGCCGTCATTTCGAAGGACTCGTATTCGGCGATGTCGTACGTTACGACGTTCCCCAGCTGGACGGCTTCAACTTCGTCATGCATCATGCCCTCGATGGCGGTGCGACCCGTTCCCTGCGCCTGGACACACTGGGAAAATGCATGGAAGCTGCTCTTCTCAGAATGTATATTGAAATTGATGATGAATAGAGGTGTCATGCTATGTCTAAACCATTAGAAGGCATCCGTGTCCTCGATCTCACCCGTGTCCTTTCCGGCCCTTACTGCACGATGCTGCTGGCAGATATGGGAGCGGAAGTCATTAAGATTGAATCGCCCCATGGCGATGACAGCCGGGCGTATCCTCCGTTTGATAAAGGAATCAGTGCCTACTATGCCAACCTGAACCGCAATAAAAAGAGTGTGGAACTGGATTTGCATGATGAAAAGGCAAAAGAAGTCCTTCGTCAGCTCATCAAAGTCTCGGATGTTTTTGTAGAAAATTTCAAACCCGGCACCATTGTTAAAATGGGATTTTCCTATGAAGAAGTAAAGAAACTCAATCCGAATATCATCTTTGCGTCAATATCCGGATTTGGCCAGACCGGCCCGTACCGGCTGCTGCCCGGCTATGATGTCATTGCCCAGGCACTCAGCGGCATGATGAGTGTTACCGGCTGGCCTGATTCCCCGCCAACCCGGACGGGGACGGCTATCGGTGATGTCCTGGGCGGCCTGAACTGCTGCATCGGCATCCTGGCAGCTCTGCAGGGGCGGAATACACAGCATCACGGTGAATACGTCGATGTAGGGCTGGTGGACTGCTCGGTCAGCGCCATGGAAACCATAACGGAAATTTACATGGTAGAAGGCCGTATTCCTCAGCGGGCAGGCAACCGTTATGAATTCATTTATCCGTACGATTCTTTTGAAGCATCGGATAAATGGATTGTCATCGGTGTCGGTAACGATGCTATCTGGAAACGGTTCTGCGAAGCGACGGATCATGCCGACTGGTTTGCCGATGAACGGTTTAAACTGAATAAGGACCGGGCAAATCAGAAAGATGAACTGAACGCCATGGTTACGAGCTGGACAAAACAGCATACGGCAAAAGAAATCATTGAAATCCTCAGGGCACACAGTGTACCTTGTGCACCTATCCATGATGTGTCCGATGTAGTAAACGATGAACACATTGCCAAAGCCCGTCAGATGATTTGCGAAATTGACCACCCCGTGGAAGGGAAAATGCGCGTAACAGGGAATCCGGTAAAAATGACAGAAGCCGATCCCTATACCTATGCGAAGGCGCCTACACTGGGAAAAGATACAGGAAACGTTTTGGCGGATATCCTGCATCTGGATGAAGATACTATTGCGTACTTTACAAAATCAATTACTG
>NZ_ONTA01000286.1:0-3435 GCF_900320625.1 Megasphaera sp. DJF_B143 | reverse complement strand
CGATATCAGCCGCACACCCGTACGTGATGCCTTCGTGCGCCTGGCCCAGCTGAAACTGCTCGATATCGTTCCCCAGCGCAAAACGACCGTATCGCGGATTCAGACAGAACAGCTCGACGATTCCTGTTTTATGCGCCAGGCCGTGGAATGTGCGATTATCAAGCAGGCATGCAAAAAATTTCCTAAGACACACCTGAAACGCCTGGAAAATAACCTGGTCCGGGAGCAGCAGGCCATTGCCAAATCAGATAATACCACCTTGTTCAAGCTGGACGAAGTACTGCATAAGACTATTTTCGATGGCTGTCATCGCAGCCGCATCTGGGATTACCTCACCAAAACGGACCTCAATTATCTCCGCGCCCGCGTGCTGGTCACCATGTCGCGGGTCAATCAGATGGAAATCGTACTCGACCAGCATCGCCAGATTGTGGAAGCCATCAAAAAACAGGACGAAGAAGCGGCTCTGCATGTAATGGGACCTCATGTCGTCCGTGTCCTCCCCCTGCTCAAAGGTCTGAAGGAGTTTTATCCCACCTACTTTGCCTGAGACTTCATATCGCACCGCCGGATCCGGCCTTGTCCATGACAGGGCCGGTTTTTGTATGCACAGGACACATGTATTCTCTATAAAGCATATAGATTATTCATACTAGACAGGATCTCCTCTTTCTTCATTGACACCTATGAGAAAGAAAACGTATACTTTATGTACATAAAACGAATACTAGGATACAAGAAAAGGAGTGCATCTATATGACATGGAGAAGTGCATCGTTTATTGGTGACCCGGACAAGGGAGCCCTGGCCCGCGGCCTGTACCGTTCTATGGGCTATAACGACGAAAATTTTAAAAAGCCATTCATCGCTATTGTAAACACCTGGAATGATATCTGCCCGGGACAGTATAATCTAAAACGCATTGCCGGATACGTCCGTGCCGGGATTGAGGAAAACGGCGGCACGCCTTGTGAATTCGGCACCATCGGTGGCTGTGACGGCATCGCCCAGGGCCACGACGGCATGCATTATATTCTCCCGTCCCGCGAAATCATTGCCGCCAGCATCGAAATCATGGTTCAGGCCCACATGCTGGACGGAATGGTCCTCCTCGGTTCGTGTGATAAAATCGTGCCGGGCATTCTCATGGCCGCTGCCCGGCTGAACCTGCCCGCCATCGTCGTAAATGGTGGCCCCATGTATCCCGGTCATCATAACGGAAAAGACATCGACGTCAACGAAACAGCCGTATACGCCGGGAAATACCGGTCCGGCCAGTGCAGCCGCGAAGAGTTCGAAACGGTAGAGCGCGCCGCCTGTCCCACTCCCGGATCCTGTCAGATGATCGGTACCGCCAATACCATGAGTTGTCTGGCTGAAGGACTGGGCATGTCCCTCACCGGTTCTGCCATGATTCCTACAGTAGATAAAAAACGCATGGACATTGCCCGCCAGTCGGGACGCCGCATCGTCGATATGGTCAAAGAAGGCTTACGCCCCCGCGACATTATCACCCGCAAATCCATTGAAAATGCCGTCCGCCTCGGCATGGCTATCGGCGGCTCGACTAATCTCATCATGCATATCCTGGCTATTGCCCATGAAGCAAAGGTTCCTTTTACCATTGATGATTATGAAGAACTGAGTCGCACAACACCGCAGATTGCCCGGCTCATGACAGCCAGCCAGTACGATATGGTCGATTTCTATGAGGCCGGTGCGGTACCGGCCGTTATGCACGAAATCCTGTCCCTGCTTCATGGGGATGCTCTCACAGTAACCGGGCGGACGATGAAGGAAAATCTACAGGACGCCCGCATCCTGCGCCCGGAAGTCATCCATCCGCTGGAAAATCCGTTCCGCCCCGACGGAGGTCTGGCCATCATCAAAGGAAATCTGGCTCCCCTTTCCGGTGTCTGCAAACCTGCCGCCATTCCAGTAGAACATCATACCTTTGAAGGTCCGGCTAAAGTGTACGACAGCGAGGAAGAACTGACTCAGGCCATCTACGATAATAAAATCGAAAAAGGAGACATCATCGTCGTCCGCTACGAAGGCCCCAAAGGAGGCCCTGGCATGAGGGAAATGTTTACGCCGCTGGAATTACTACTTGGATACGGTCTTGCCGAAGATGTCTTTCTTATCACCGACGGCCGGTTCTCCGGTTCCAACAAGGGCGGCTTCGTAGGCCACATTTCTCCGGAAGCAGCCGAAGGAGGCCCCCTGGCTATCGTTGAAGATGGAGACCGCATCCGTATCGATATTCCCAACCGCCGTCTTGATCTCCTGGTTTCTCCGGAAGAAATCGATAAGAGACTGAAAAACTGGCAGGCGCCGGAACCCAAAATCAAAGAAGGTTACCTGTCCATCTATGCCCGTCTGGTAAAATCAGCGCATTACGGTGCCATTATCGAATAACAGAAAATAACAAAAGGACTGCCCTAGAAGCCCCTGCTTCTTTGCAGTCCTTTCGTTTAATGAATTTCTTTCCAGTTCTTTACATACGGGCCGGCCGGCTTCCGTTCATCTACAAGACCGACTATATAATCAATAGATGTCTCGTAGAAACGCGCCAGAATTACCAGCCTGGCTATAGAAATTTTCCGTTTCCCCGATTCGTACAGACTATACGCTACCTGCGTACAATGAAGCATGTTTGCCACTTCCTGTTGTGATAACCGGGCTTCATACCGCAATTCCCTCAATCTGCCATATTCCTGCATACTACACCTTCTCTCTGCAGCATACGAAGCAACCACCTATATATAAAATGCAGGGGCTACTGCCATTGCTCCTGCTATACATAATCCCCCGAGTTTCATTTGCTACGATTATTATAACACGTTATAGGCCATAATGTATTGCTTTTCGCAAAAAAGATAAGATATATGCCGTTTATGTATAGAAAACAGGTCTTGCCCTCATAATTTGCAAGACCTGTCCAAATAGAGAAAGTGGATAGAAAATAGAAATATTATTTTTTTAAAGAATCCCGCTCTGCTTCTACATCGTGTGAAGACCATCCTGTCGCCTGGGCAATGATTTCAGTCCCAACTCCCAGTTTCAATAAATTCTGTACGATTTTACGCGTCTGATCCCTGGCTCCATCCTGCCAGCCTTCGCTCCAGCCAGCCTGCCATACTTCTGTAGTAGAGACTCCTTGATCATAAAACTCTTCCTTCTGCTGCCATATGTTGAGCGTATCCAATTCATCCGGTGAAAACGTCATGTCATCATCGTGTTTCATACATATGCCTCCTGCGTTTTTTACTTATATTATGGCAGGAAGTTGCCTAAGAGTAAAGAAAAAAGCTTAATAGAGCTGCAGCAACTGTGGAATCAATCCGGTAGACTGGACGGCTTCGAGACACTCCAGAATACCGACGACTCCGATAAACCACAATACATCAAAGGCCGCCTTGCGGAAAACCTTGG
>NZ_ONTA01000287.1:0-7461 GCF_900320625.1 Megasphaera sp. DJF_B143 | reverse complement strand
TGTGTTCGTCACCGCGCCAGTAGGCACCGGCAACGGTCTGCAGCTTGAAGGCTTTAACAGCGCCCGTAGAAGCTGTATGGGGGCCGGCACAGAGATCTACGAAATCGCCCTGACGGTAGAGGGAAATTTCGGCATCTTCCGGCAGGTCCTGGATCAATTCTACTTTATAATCCTGACCGGCTTCTTTAAAGAGTTTCAGCGCATCTTCACGGGATACGACTTCTTTCGTAAGAGGCAAGTTTTCTTTGACGATCTTGGCCATTTCGGCTTCGATTGCCGGGAAATCTTCCTGTGTGAAGCGGTGTTCTGTATCGAGGTCATAGTAAAAGCCGTTTTCAATGGACGGGCCAATAGCGAATTTTACGCCCGGGAAGAGATGCTGGATAGCCTGGGCCATGACATGGGATGCTGTATGGCGAAGGGTATCTTTGCCAGCCTGATCGTCAAAGGTGAGGAATTCAACAGTCGAACCGTCGGTAATCGGTTCACGCAGGTCTGTTACTTCTCCATTTACCTTTGCGACTAATACTTTTTTTGCCAGGCTGTTGCTGAGCTGTTTGACGGCTTCGGCAAGAGAAATGCCATCGGCAAATACTTTCTTGCTACCATCTTTCAAAATTAATTCTGCCATAAAAAACATCCTCCTTTGTAATACAAAAGCTCCCGTCCTCAAGGGACGAGAGCTTGCTCACGTGGTTCCACCCTAGTTCAGCAGACAATACCTGCTGTACTCGAACGCGGTAACGGTGCGACCGGACATCCATACTCTATTCCGGATGCCAGTTCCAAGGCGGTAACAAAGTCGTGTCTTATGGGGTACTCTCACCACCGTACCCTTCTCTGGTATAAAACGAACAACCAGTCATGTCCTTGTCAAAACTGTTTTCTTATCACTAGGTATGCGTAAATTATACGACCGCCTTTGCAGCTTGTCAAGGGGGAATAGGGTTTGAAGTTTGATGTTTTGGGTTTGATGTTATTGCTTCAGACAGAAAAAAGGACTGTGCATGACAGCCTTTGCTTTTATGCACAGTCCTTTACCTATCTCAGCTATTAGCCTTTGATTTTTTTGATAGCAGCAGTCAGGAGCGGAACGATCTTGAATGCGTCGCCTACGATACCATAATCGCAAACCTTGAAGATAGGAGCATCTTCATCTTTGTTGATGGCGATAACGCAGTCAGAACCACTCATGCCAGCGAGATGCTGGATAGCGCCGGAAATACCGCAGGCAATGTAGATTTTCGGACCTACCGTCTTACCTGTCTGGCCTACCTGATGGAGAGCATCGATCCAGCCAGCGTCAACAGCAGCACGGGAAGCGCCTACAGCACCGCCGAGAACGTCAGCGAGGTCTTTCAGCATGCCAGTGAACGGTTCAGGACCATTCATGCCACGGCCGCCGGATACGATAACGTCAGCTTCTTCGATTTTGATGCCTTCGCCGCCCATTTTGATGAGTTCAACGAATTTAGTCATGAAATCAGCGTCGCTGAGGTTAGCAGTCTTTTCGATAACTTCACCTTTGGCATTAGGATCAGCTTCCGGTTTTTTGAATACGTTCGGGCGAACGGTACCCATCTGCGGGCGGTTGTCCGGGCAAATGATTTCAGCCATGATGTTGCCGCCGAGAGCCGGACGAGTCCAAACGATGGTCTTGCCGTCTTCGTCAACAGCCAGGCCCGTGCAGTCAGCCGTAAGGCCGGTCTGGAGGGAGTTGGCAATACGGGGGCCGAGGTCACGGCCGATGTTCGTAGCGCCTACGAGGAATACATTCGGTTTTTCTTCATGGAAGAAATCGCAAATGACTTTTGCATATGCCGTCGTGTTGTAGTTTTCCAGTTTCGGATCGTCATATACATATACTTTATGTGCACCGTGGGCAATCAGTTCCTGTGCCATCGGTTTTACATCTTTACCAATCAAGATAGCGCCAACTTCGTCACCGATGGTGTCAGCCAAAACGCGGGCCTGACCCAACAGTTCGAAAGATACGTTGCGCAATTTGCCTTCGAATTGTTCAGCAATGACATAAATGCCTTTGTATTCTGCTAAATCCATTTTCACTTTTCCTCCTTAGAATTAAATGATTTTCTGAGCAGTCAGTTTTTCCATCAAGGTATCAACAGCTGCCTGGTCGTTGTCATCTTCAACAGGAATGATGAGGCCCTGTGTTCTCTGAGGCGGTGTGAAAATCTTACGAACTTTCGTCGGGGAGCCGCTCAGGCCGATTTTGGTTTCGTCAGCTTTAACGTCATCAGCGGAGAGTTCAGGAATTTCGCGACGTTTTGCTTTCATCGTGCCACGGATGGTCGGGAAGCGCGGTTCGTTCAATTCTTTAACAGCCGTAATCAGGACAGGGAAGTTAGCTTCCGTAATGATGTAGCCTTCTTCGTTCTGCTGTTTTACTTTTACGCATTTAGCTTCTTCGTTTACTTCGATAGCTGCTGCATAGGTAATCTGCGGGATGCCGAGTTCGCAGGCGATCTGCGGGCCGACCTGTGCCGTATCACCATCAATAGCCTGTTTGCCGCAAAGGATGATATCGAACTGTTCGATGCCTTTGAGTTCAGCTACTTTCTTGACAGCCTGAGCCAGGCAATAGCCTGTAGCCAGCGTATCGGAACCGCCGACTTTGCGGTCTGTGAGGAGATATGCTTCATCAGCGCCCATAGCCAGACCTTCACGGAGAACGTCTTTAGCCTGCGGGGGCCCCATGGAGAGCAAAGTTACCTTTGCGCCCTGGTTATCTTTTAACTGAAGAGCAGCTTCCAAAGCGTTCTGGTCGAACGGATTGAAGATGTTCGGTACACCGGCACGAATGACGGTATGTTTTACGGGATCAATTTTTACTTCTGCTGTGTCCGGAACCTGTTTGACACATACCAATATTTCCATATTTCTGTTGCCTCCTAAAAATAATTTTTATGTCAACAGCGCTAATGGCTGCCTCATAAACAAGGATAGGTTATTTGAGCAGGAAGCCCGATGTAACCATGAGCTGTACTTCGTTGGTGCCTTCATAGATCTGCGTAATCTTGGCGTCGCGCATATGACGGGCAACGGGGTAATCTTCGGTGTAGCCATAGCCGCCAAAGATCTGGACAGCTTCTGTCGTAACTTCCATAGCGATATCGGAAGCCATTCTCTTGGCAATGGCAGCTTCCAGAGAGAAGCGGCCGCCGGCCTGTTTGGCTTCGGCTGCTTTGTAAACCAGGAGACGGGCTGCTTCGATCTTCATCTTCATATCAGCCAGTTTGAAGGAAACGTTCTGGAATTTGCAGAGCGGACGACCGAACTGTACACGTTCTTTCGAATAGGCGACAGCGTCGTCAAGGGCAGATTCAGCGATGCCGAGAGCCTGGGCAGCGATGCCGATACGGCCGCCGTCGAGGGTCTGCATAGCGATGATGAAGCCTTTTCCTTCTTCACCGAGCAGGTTTTCTGCCGGAACTTTGACATCCTGGAAGATGAGTTCCATAGTCTGGGACGTATGAATGCCCAGTTTGTCTTCTTTCTTGCCAAAGGTGAAGCCTTCCCAGCCTTTTTCAACGATAAAGGCGGAAATGCCTTTCGTGCCTTTGGATTTATCCGTCATGGCAAATACGATGTACGTATCGGCCTTGCCGCCGTTGGTGATGAAAATCTTGTTGCCGTTGAGGATGTAATGATCGCCATCCTTGACAGCCGTCGTCTGCTGCATAGCAGCGTCGGTGCCGGCACCCGGTTCGGTCAGGCAGAACGCACCGAGTTTTTCACCCGTTACGAGCGGTTCGAGATATTTTTTCTTCTGTTCTTCCGTACCATACTGCCAGATGGGGTTGGTACCGAGGGAAATGGAAGCGGAAACGGTTGCTGCCATACCGGCATCATATTTGGCAATTTCTTCCACACAGAGGATGTACGTCAGTACATCGCCGCCGTCATTGCCCATTCCACCGTATTCTTCAGGATAGTAAATACCGGCAATACCCATGTCCTGCATCAAAGCTTTTACATGTTCTTCGCCAAAATCACCTGCGTGATCGCGTTCGCCGATATCCGGTTTTATTTTCTTTTCACAATAATCATGGACGGTTTTAACGATGTCTTTCTGCAGATCATTCAATTTAAAATCCATACTGTTCCCACTCTCCTTAAACATCTATTACGTAAAAACTAAAAGGTCTTCTTTCCTGCCATTGATACTGCATAAATACAAAAATTTTACACTATCTATACGGAACGTCGCTTGCAACAAGGCAAACGTATCCGACCTGCAAGCTCTTACACTTGCATTGTACAACTTTTCACGTATTTAATCAATAGAAAAAGGCGCTATTTATACAATGCAATTATTCCTTTTTTTCATGATTGAATAGTTATCATTGCAAACGATAGTTTACAAAATATTTATAAATGATTTATGAATACACGTTTGAATTATAAAGTAACATTTTTAAAGGCCATATATAGCTATATTGTATATCCGTACAAAAACGTATAGCCGTACCAGACTAGTGGTCCTGCCGATACAAATACATGTGGCATCATCTTCCTTTATTCTCTTTCCTCTCATGCCTCATACAGGGACAGGAAATGTCGCAGGATATGAGCTGTAATGCCCCATATGGGCCACTTCTGATACCGATAAATATAAACGGAATATGTTTTGCGCCGCTTCCAGCTGCGGTCACCGCGAAAGCTGTTGTACAAGACGTCTTCCGGGAAATCAGCTCCGGGACGGGTGGCGATTTCCATATGCTTTTCCTCTGGCCGGACCGAGCGAAGGTAGGAAATGGGGGCCGTAAATATTTCCGCTATTTCTCCGCGGCTCAAAGTGAAATCCTGCGTATGAATCCGGGCCGCAAAAGGCCAGACAGTGACGCCCGCCATGGATTCAATATAATCTAGGGGTCCCAATATGTCTATATCGCCGCGGCATACCCCCAGTTCCTCCATCGTTTCCCGTATGGCCGCATCGAGGGCGCTGGCATCGCTTTTTTCTATACGGCCGCCGGGAAAACAGATATCCCGCGGCTGCCAGGCCAGTTTGCTGCTCCGGACTTCAAAGAGGATGTGTTCTTCCCCGCCAATGGTGAGAATTGGCAGGATGACAGCACAGGGCGTATTATTCAGGGACGTAAGGTGATGCACCGTCCGGTTGGGAGTGAGTTTATCTTTCATGACACGGCTCCTTCTGCAAAAAAAGGGATGCCCGGCGGCACCCCTTTTCCTATATTATTTTACGACGATATTGATGATTTTCTTCGGTACGACAATGAATTTGACAACCTGCTTGCCATCGGTAAAGGTCTTGACGTGAGGACGGGCGAGAGCCAGTTCCTTCAGTTCGTCTTTCCCCATTTCGACAGGAACGGTGATGCGGTCACGTACTTTGCCGTTGACCTGGATTGGCAGTTCGATTTCATCGACCTGAAGGGCGCTTTCATCGACTTTCGGCCAATCCTGTTTGTGGACATCGCCTTCAAAGCCGACTTTCTGCCACAATTCCGCTGTGATATGAGGTGTAAACGGTGCCAGAATCTTGAGCAGATTTTCTACGACTTCTACGGCCACATCCTTGCGGATGGACGTATTCTTGTCCACGTAGTTGTACATGGCGTTGACGTATTCCATGATGGAGCTGACCGCCGTATTCAGTGCGTAGTGGTCATCGGCCCCTTTGACATCGACCGTTACTTTGCGGATGGACGTGTATTCGACGAGACGCAGTGCTTTTTCTGCTTCCGTGTACGGACGGCTGCTGTCGTCGCCGGCTTTCGCCAGATCCATGTACTGGAAGACGATGCGCCATACACGGTTCAGGAAGCGGTACGAGCCTTCTACGCCCGTATCCGACCAGGGCAGATCCCGTTCGGGCGGAGCGGCGAAGAGGATGAACAGGCGGGCCGTATCGGCACCGTATTTCGATACAATTTCTTCCGGCGATACGACGTTACCTTTGGATTTACTCATCTTGCTGCCATCGAGGAGTACCATCCCCTGGGTGAGCAGGCGTTCGTACGGTTCGACTTTATCAACATAGCCGGCATCGTACAGGACTTTCATGAAGAAGCGGGCGTAGATCAGATGGAGGATGGCGTGTTCAATGCCACCGATGTACTGATCGACATTCATCCAGTAATTGGCTTTCTTCGGATCGAAAGGCATTTCCGTGTTGCGCGGATCGGTATAGCGCAAATGATACCACGACGAGCACAGGAAGGTATCCATCGTGTCCGTTTCGCGGATAGCCGGGCCACCGCATTTCGGGCAGGTCGTGTGGAGGAATTTTTCGCTCGTTTCCAGAGGAGACGTAGCGCCCGCCGTAAATTTGACGTCTTCCGGCAGTTCGACCGGGAGCTGGTCTTCCGGTACGAGCTGTTCGCCGCATTTTTCGCAGTAAACGACCGGAATCGGAGCACCCCAGTAACGCTGACGGGAAATCAGCCAGTCGCGGAGACGGAAGTTGACCGTCGCGTGACCATAGTCGTGATCGACGAGCCATTTCGTAATGGCTTTCTGCCCTTCTTTAATGGACAGGCCGTTGAATTCACCGGAATTGATGAGGTAGCCTTCGCCCGTGTAGGCTTCGGTGATGTCATCGTGTTCGTAGTCGATCTTGCCTTCCGGATCCTGGATGACATATTTGATGGGAATATTGTATTTCTTGCAGAATTCAAAGTCACGCTGATCGTGGCCGGCAACGCCCATGACGGCGCCGGTACCATAATCGACGAGGACATAGTTGGCAATCCAGATAGGCACCTTGGCCTGGTTGAGCGGGTTGATGGCATAGGCACCGGTGAACATGCCAACTTTTTCGGCGTCATCGGACGTACGTTCAATATCGCTCTGATTGCGCATCTTTTCGATGAAGGCGCGCAGTTCGGCTTCATTGGGCTTACCTTTGATGATCCGTTCCACAAAGGGATGTTCCGGAGCCAGGACGACGAAGCTGGCACCAAAAATCGTATCGACACGGGTCGAGAACAATTCTACACGTTCACCGATTTCCGGGATGTCAAAGAAGAAGTTGGCCCCTTCGCTGCGGCCGATCCAGTTGCGCTGCATGGTCTTGACCCGTTCCGGCCAGCCCGGCAGCTTGTCCAGATCGTCGAGGAGACGGTCTGCATAATCGGTAATCTTGAAGAACCACTGTTTGAGGTCTTTCTTGACGACCGGGTTGTCACAGCGCCAGCAGACGCCGCCTTCAGCCTGTTCGTTGGCAAGGACGGTGTGGCAATGTTCGCACCAATTGACCTTGGCTTCCTTGCGGTATGCCAAGCCCCGTTTATACATCAGTTCGAACATCCACTGTGTCCATTTATAATATTCTTTATGGCAGGTGGCAACTTCCCGGTCCCAGTCATAGGACAGGCCCAGGGATTTCTGCTGCCGTTCCATATTGGCTATATTGTCATAGGTCCTCTTTGCAGGCGGGATATTATGCTGGATTGCCGCATTTTCTGCCGGCAT
>NZ_ONTA01000288.1:0-5395 GCF_900320625.1 Megasphaera sp. DJF_B143 | reverse complement strand
GTTTATGATCTTCCAGGAAACCGATGAAATCATAGGCAAGACCGGAATCGTCCTTGAAATATTTTAGCACAATAGCAGCCGTCTTTCCTGCCCCCATGATGAGAACCGGGAGCTGCAGCATATGGAGACGGTTCAGCATTTTACGGCTGATGAAACGGAATAATACGAGAAAGAAGAAGGCAAAAATCCAGATAAATCCGATGAATAATCGCGATGTATGGGATGCTGTTTCCAGGACATACATGAGAAATATCATCACACCGACGGCATACAGATCGGCTTTGAAAATACGGGAAATGATGCGCCAGAACTGCATGCGTCGTGTATACAGAGACTGGACCTGCAGAAAAAGGATAAAAATAGCTGGCCCAATTACATGAAAACTGAGCCAGGAAATATGCAGGGCCGAATTGGTAATGAGCGCATTACGCAGGAAAAAAGACAGCTGTTCTGCCAGCAGGACAGCTAGATAATCGATTACGACCCACAACAGCGGCAGCACGATAGTGCTGTATTTATTTTTTATAGAAATGGATGTTTTCATGACGTCACTATGTCCGTTCATTCCCAAAATCCTCCTAGTTTGTAGCTTGTTTCATTTTAACATACCCGTCATAGTTTGTCAGCACGAGAAAACAATATGTTTTTTGAGTAGTTATGGTGCCATCAGACCTGCTCTAGTACTTCGTAAACACAGAAAAGTCCGCAAGGCGATATACAATGCACTGTGCGGACTTATAGTTATTTCATGATCAGGATCGGTACGTGGCTGCGCAGGAGGACGTAGTTGCTGACGCTGCCAAGAAGTATTTTTTTCAGGCCTGACAGGCCCCGGTTGCCAATGATGATGAGGTCCACCGGGTGTTCTTCACTGTATGTTACGATGTTTTGTGCCGGGTCTCCTATCTGGACGACGGCTTCGGCATGGATAGTATCGGGAATGAGAGGCATAAGTTTCAAAAGCAGTTTGTATCCTTTTTCTTTCAGTTCTCCCGGTATATATCCGCCAGTGCTGACTTGTTCAAAAGAATTGATTTCTTTATTCATATCTACTACGGTCAGCAATGTCAGGCTGCTGCCGCATTTTTGTGCCAGATAGACGGCTTTTTCCAGAGCCCGCCTCGATGGCTCGGATCCATCAACCGGTACCAGTATATGCTGTAATTCTTCGTTCATAACAATTCCTCCTTCTGATGTGCCAATTTCTTCTGTTTCGTTCCGTAAAAGACCAGGCAGAAGACGATGAGGATGCAGGCGAAATAAATCAGGAATCCTCCAAATTCCGGGGCAATATCCCAGAATCCGGCACCGCGGATTGTAATGTCTCTCGTAAATTCATACTCCCAGGTCAGGGGAAAGAAATGAGCAAAGTAGCGTACCCACAGACTTTGCTGCATAATCGGGCTGGTGGCACCGCCAAGAATAAATCCCATAGGTATAAAGAGTATCATGCGGCTGGCAGCTACGCCGGGGTTGGCTGCATTCCATCCAAAGAGCAGGCTCATCATTCCGACGGCCGGGATATAGAAGCACTGGGTCAGGAAAAACAGGAGCAGGCTGCCTGTGAAAGCCATGTCATTCAGGAAATGAAGGATGACCATGCCGACAGTAAGGGCCGTCATGAGGCAGATACAATACGGGATGAGACGGACGAGTATGGCAAACGGCGTTCCCTCCTGCTGTGTACGGGCTAGTTCCCCGGTCATGCGCAGCCTGGGTATCATACCGATGGTAGCAAAGGTAAAAAACATGGAAGAAAAGAAAAAGAGAAATCCCTGGACTTCCCCATTGTTGGCTGCGGAACCCTGTGGATTGAACAGGAGCCGGTCTCGCAGGGTAATGCCCCGTTCTGCCCGGGATGTTGTGGGAGCCGCCAGTTTTTCATTTTCTACCGCCACGATAGCATTGAGACCTTCTATGATATCTGCGTTCTGGGCAATGCTCGTATTGTCATAAAATACACCAATGGTCCCGGCAGCATCACTGTAGCGGTTCTTTTCCAGATCTTTTGGGAAATAGACGACGGCAGCAAACCGGTCCCGATAAAAAAGCGATTTCGGATTGACTGCTGTATGAAGGACCGTATCGATGCGGATATACGGGGAGGCATCCATCTCGTCGATGACCTGATGGCTGTATTTGGAGTTATCCAGATCGATGACGGCGACCGGGGCATCCTGTATATAGTTATTCCCCAGGAGCACTGTAAATAATACGGCGCAGACCACCGCTACGATTATCGCCACTTTTTCATAAGGCATGCCCATACCGGAAAATAGAAAAGCCAGCTCACGTTTCAGAGAGTTCATGATCGGTCACCTCGATTGTCTGACCCGGCAGGACTTTTTCTTCCGGATTGGTGTAGACGCGGATTTGGAAAGCCGTAAGGTCGGCCTGCCCTTTTTCTCTTGTGCCCTTCAGGTCGGCAAAGCCCGGTGCCTGCGTGATAAACCGTATCGTACCACCTACGCGATGGCCATCCGTTATGGCCGTACCGGACAGATTCTGCCCTTCGTGAAGGCGGACAGCCTGTTTTTCACTGACATAGATATCATAATATTTCCGTTTGCTTTCCAGGAGGATGACCGGCGTGTCAGCCTGAATCATTTCTCCTTTCTTGGCCAGCAGTTTCAGTATTTTACCATCTTCCGGCGCTCTCAGAATCAAGCGGTCTTTTTGTACTTCCAGCTGCTGCAGTTGTACACGGAGCTGGTTGCGCTGCTGGACCAGGGATTCTCTGTCATGTCCCTTGTTGGCTACAGTCTGGCGCTGTTCTTCAATTTGTGGCAGTACCATGGTGTTCGTATCACCCGTATCCATGGCTCCACCCAGTAATTTAGCCAGGCCTTCCTGCTGCTGGTTCATAGCGGCCTGGGCTACAGAAAGAGCCGCTTCCGAGTCGTCCATATCGGATTTTGCGATGGCTCCCTGACTGTACAGGGCCATTTTACGGTCGTAATCCCTCTGGGCATTGACCAGTGTGGCAGCGGCCGAATCGATAGCTGCACGCTGCTGATCAATCTGGCGCCGGCTTTCCTGTTCTGTCGTATTGGTCTGGGCAAAGCCAATCTGTATAGAACCTTCCATCGATTGTATCTGTGCATCGAGCTGGGCAATCTGGGCCTGGGTTTTAGCAATATCGAGGTCTACATCGGTACTGTCCAGTTCCATCAGGATGTCGCCGGCTTTTACTTCCTGCGATTCCTGCACGGCTTCCCGGATCAGTTTGCCACTGACTGATTGAAAGGATACTTTTACCTGCTCTGCCGTGACGATGCCATCTTTTTTTATGATGCCCTGAGCGACGGCATCATTTCCCTTATACAGCAGCAGAATTCCGCCGGCAATGAGGACGATGATAAAGAATATCCCCATATGCATCGCTTTTCTGCGCCATATCATATTTTGTCCGTCCATACTAAACAGTCCTTCCATTTATATATTTAGCTAGCTAACTAATTATATCTAATATCACATAGGGACTGTCAGTCAGACTTATCCTGTCAGTTTCTTCAGCAGTCCGATGAGTTCATTTTGTTCCTGTTCCGTGAGTCGTCCCATGAGTTTCGTAATGCGCAGATAATGACCGGGCAGTACTTTTTCCGTATAGGCCTTCCCGGCCGGTGTCAGCAACAGTTTCTTTGCCCGCCGGTCTTCCTGGCTCGACCGGGCTTCTACTAATCCATCCCGTACTAGTCGCTGTGACATGACGCTGATTGTCGCTTTGGTCACTCCCGTCTTCTCTGCCAGGTAACTCGGTGCAATGCCTTCCGGATGCTGGTGCAGGACGATGAGGACCCGCAGTTTACCTTCGCTGAGTTGATATTTTTTTTCCAGGACGTCATTGATATCACAACGTATTTCTTCGGCAGCCTGCATGATGCGCAACATGGCCAGTACTGCCGGAGGATTGATTTCCGGAATCAGGCTGGCATGTTGTTCCAGTTCTTCCCGTGTCGGAAACGCTTCAATTTTCATCACTGTCATCCCTTTATAATTAGTTAGCTTATTAACTATAAGTATAGACACTTTTTCTGAATTTGTCCATACTTGAGCCTTTTTTCCTACAGGCCCTTTACTTCATCAGGGATGTTGCGCGGCATGCTCCAGCCCACGATAATACCAGCGGACGAAATACAATTGAAGCAGCTATATCAGAAGTTCCATTTTCTCTTCCAGATTTTCATCAAATGGCCCGCCTGTAGACATATTTACAGAATCTGCCCAGCCCCATCGTATAAGTATATGACAGGGGCCGGGCAGAGTTTATCAGTACAGACTATTCCAAACCGAGTTTCTTTTTCCAATAGCCGGAATAGACGACTGACATGGGGTTATGAGCTAGTACACGGTCTTTAACTACCAGTGTCGTGACAGGGCCTTTGCAAGTCCGTGCAAAAAGCGCATCATGACCAACACAGAGACCAGCCGATACAAATAATTGGCAGTTCTGCTTATTGAGAAAATCAGCCTGGCCTTTTGGATTGCACATGCATTCTACAGGGGCATCGGGATTTACTTTTTTCAGGCCTAGGACATCTTTTTCGACACCACAATTTTTACAGCAGACAGAATACACTTCGAACTCCTTGGACAAGTAAGCAGCAAACAGGCGTGCTTCTTCGGCTATACCGATACAAAAGCCGATACCAATTTTTGTATAACCCATTTTTCTGGCAAAAGCTGCTGTTTCCTGCAGGCGCGTATATTTCATGTAATATGTAGCTTCTACATAAGCCGCGGCATCCATGATGCGCCGTTCTTCTTCATTATATAATGCCAGTACTTCTTCGGTCTGTACCCCTGTACAGCTTTTTCCCAATCGGGCACACATATGATTGCAGTTGCAATTGGCACAGTCTCCTAACATAGAAATCATCTCCTCTTTTCGTCGTTTCTTTTAGTATACTACGAGTTAACCAGGAAGTAGTCAGATTGTTTGTATACTTCTTCTGTAATATCCTGCCCGATTCCCGGGAGATCCGGAACGGCATACTGTCCGTTTACAGGTTGATAATCGTATTGAACCAGTTCTCTGTATTCCTTCAGTAAGGTTTTCTGGTGATGTTCATGAATGATAAAATTAGGAATAGCTGCTTCCGCCTGAATCGCTGCCGCTTCTGCTACTCCTGTACCGGCAACGTGGGCTTGTACGGTGATTTCATACGCGTGGGCCATATCTGCAATTTTCCGGAACTCGGAAAATCCGCCGCACGACCCCAGATCAGGCTGTATAACATCTAATGACCGGTCTGTAAAATATGGCAGATAGCCAAAGCGGGAGTAAATCCGTTCTCCTGATGCCAGGGGGATATGTCCGTCTTCTATAAGAACAACCCGGTCAGCCAGATAGACGGCTTCGCTGACATCGTGTGTCACGAGAACCAGAGTAACC
>NZ_ONTA01000289.1:0-5023 GCF_900320625.1 Megasphaera sp. DJF_B143 | reverse complement strand
TGTCCGGCGATTGGATTTCTCCCCGGATTTTCGATACATTCTGGTATGATAAACCGATTTTCATCTATTGGATGCTCAGCCTGTCTTATACGCTGCTGGGATTCAGCGATTTTGCTTCCCGCCTGCCGGGAGCCGTGTTCGGCATGGGATCGGTCGTCCTGTTTTCCTGGTATCTGCTGCACCGTGGCACCCGGCGGGAACTGGCTGTCCTGGGAGCCGCCGTCATGGCCACCAGTCTGGAGGTCTGGGCCGTATCCCATTCTATCATTACTGATCAGATTCTCTTCTTCTTTACAGAAGCCACCCTGTTTTTTGCCTATATCGGCCTGACAGAAAATCGGAGCCCCTACATGACGGCCGCCTATGCCATGGCCGCCCTGGCCGTTCTTACCAAAGGCCCGGTCGGCATCGTCCTGCCCGGTGCCTTTTTACTGGTCTTTGCCACCCTGCGCCGTGATGCATCACTGCTGCGCCGGATTTTCCAGCCTCAGGGAATTGCCTTGTTTCTCCTACTCTGTCTGCCCTGGTACGGAATCATGTATCAGCTCCACGGAAACGATTTTATCGACGGATTCCTGGGACTGCACAATGTAGCCAGAGCCACCGCATCGGAACACCCGGAAGTCAACGTCTGGTATTATTATCTGGTGCTCGTCCCCGTCAGTCTGCTTCCCTGGACCGGGCCCGCACTTTACGGAGCATGGCATCGCCGTCATGATGGCGCCGAATATCAGTTCATGATGATCTGGGCACTGGGAACGATATTGTTCTATACTCTCGTTGCAACGAAATATCCTACCTACGCCTATATTGCCAATATTCCGCTTCTCCTGTTTGCCGTATTAGGTATCGGAGATTTATATGAAAAAAACAGGGCCCGGTTCTGGACGATTCTTACCGGGCCTGCCATCATCTGGTGGCTGCTCTTCGCCGCTGCTCCCTTATTATTCAAAAAGGCGGCCTTCGTTCCCGGAAGCTGGACCGGATTGTACATATTCATCTCCCTTTCCATCGTCCTGCTCCTGGCTGCCCAGAAGACTCATGCCTTCCCGGCACTGCCTGTCATGACTTCCATCGGCACGGCTGTCATCTATATTCTGGTCCTCTATCAGGGCCTGGTACCGTTCTATGATTATCGGTCGGCATCGGCATTTCTCCATCAGGAAGAAGCCTTACAGGGGCAGCTCTACTTCTTTGAAGAGTACCGCACATCCTTTGCCTATTACACGGGCCGTACCGCTTTGTATACAGAGCCGGCCGGATACGATGAAAATGCCCGGCTGCACCGTTCTTCTGTCTGGGCTGGCAAACACCCCTTCCCGGAAGAAGACAGCCCGCGTCTCATGGCGCGCCTTTCGGCAGGGGAAAGGGTAACCATCCTCGTGCCACGGGGCCGTTATAGCGATTATGTCCAGTCAGAATTTTATCCCCTTACCAGAGAAGCCGGAAAGATAGGCGCTTGTTACCTGTTTTACACAAAGGAGGCTTTGCCATGACCATAGAAGATTTCATTCACTCTCTCCAGACGTATACCAGCCCGGCTGTATGCAACCCCTGGCGGGACTATGACCGTACGTGCGATTTGGGACCACAGGCACCGGAAATCCGCCGTCACCAGCTGCAGGAGTATCTGGCCCAGCGTATCGGGCAGGCCCGATAACTCTTTGTCGCCGAAGCCGAGGGATATCAGGGATGCCGGTTTACGGGCATTGCCATCACATGCGAACGGATGCTCCTCGACGCCCACAAACAAGTGACCAGTGCCATGGTCCTGGGCCATGCAGGACAGCGCACGAGCCGTCCCGACTCTCCGTATATGACCAGCCGCCCCCAGAGAGATCACGGCATGAATGAACCGACAGATACGTACGTATGGGGTGCCATCCTGGACAACGGTCTCAATCCGCGGGACGTCCTGCTCTGGAATATTTTTCCCTTTCATCCCCACAAGGATTCGCCCTTTTCCAACCGCACACCGACGGATGAAGAATTATCGGCAGGCCTCGCGTACACCCGCCAGCTCCTCGCGCTCTGTCAACAGCCCCTGCGTATCGGTGCCATCGGCCGCAAGGCAGCAGAGACACTGCAAAGCGCCGGCATTGATGCCATTGCTACTCGTCATCCGGCCAACGGCGGAGCCGGCCTGTTCCGGAAACAATTTGCCGAGCTGATTAAAACTGTATAAAACGAATTCTATTGCCTATCCTGATAAGACCGTATTGCCATGAACCCAAGGCTCATGGTGTGCGGTCTTTTTTTGCATATTCTATACAGGTACAGAAATCACCGGCATCATCGACGCTCTCATTTTATGATTATTTATCATAGTTAAAATGATTTTATTTTATCGCAAATTCAATAAAAGGTAAACTATTTTAGCTGTATGTCTTTATTTTTATCAATGTATACAATATTATTTTTGAATTTTTTATTGACACAACGACATTTCACCTTTATAATAAATTCCAATCTGTACAACGTTTATTGTATGCGTTATAAAAATACATCTGCGTTGTACCGGGGGGATATGAAGAGGGGGAATCGATATGTATAAAAAATTACGTGATCTGCCGGCACCGCAGGGGCTGTACGATCCGGCATTCGAACACGATGCATGTGGCATTGGCTTCGTCGTCAATATGAAGGGGAAAAAATCTTATGATATCATCGACCAGGCTCTAACCATCCTGGAAAATCTGAAGCACCGCGGCGCTGAAGGCGCCGATGCCCAGAGCGGTGACGGTGCAGGAATCCTCGTACAGATACCGCATCAGTTCTTCTGCCGGGAATGTGAAGTCCTGGGCTTTACCCTGCCGCCAGAAGGAGAATATGGTGTCGGTATGATTTTTGCCCATCGCTACGAAACATTCCGCAAGAAGCAGATGGAAGAATTTGAAAAGATTGTCAAAGAAGAAGGCCTGTCCATCCTCGGCTGGCGTGACGTACCAGTCGATGAAAGCCTCATCGGGAGCATCGCCAAGACAATCCGTCCTCATTTTCTGCAGGTCTTTATCCGCAAAGATCCCGCTATGACCAACCCGATGGATTTTGAACGCAAGTTATATGTCATCCGCAAGATGGCGGAAAAGAAGATCATCCCGGCCAGTCAGGAAAAGGGCTCCGATTTCTACATTGCCAGTCTGTCTTCGCGGACCATTGTCTATAAAGGCATGCTGACTTCTATCCAGCTGCGCCATTTTTATCTGGACCTGTCCGACCTGGATTTTACGACCTCCATGGCACTCGTCCACTCCCGGTTCAGCACCAATACATTCCCCAGCTGGGCCCGGGCCCATCCGAACCGTTATATCGTCCACAACGGAGAAATCAACACCATCCAGGGGAATGTAAACTGGCTCAATGCCCGGGAAAGCAAATCCAAATCCAGTGATTTTCCAGATCTGGAAAAGGTCTTTCCCGTCGTCGATGACAGCGGCAGTGATTCGGCTATGTTCGACAACTGCCTGGAATATCTGTATATGACAGGACACTCCCTTCCCCATGCCATGATGATGATGATTCCCGAACCATGGGAAAAAGACCCGCTCATGAGCAAGGAAAAACGGGATTTCTACCGCTATCATAACTTCATGATTGAACCGTGGGACGGCCCTGCCGCTATCGGATTCTGTGACGGCATCGTCATCGGCGGCATGCTCGACCGCAACGGCCTGCGTCCTGCCCGCTATTATGTCACCCGCGACGACCGGGTCATCGCCAGTTCGGAAGTAGGGGCACTCTCCATTCCGCCGGAAGATGTTCTTTATAAAGGCCGTCTTCAGCCAGGGAAAATGCTCCTCGTCGATACGCAGCAGCAGCGCATCATCGACGATGAAGAAATCAAGCAGCAGATTGCTACGGAATTTCCCTATGGGGAATGGTATAAAAAGCACGTCATCGATCTGGACGATCTCATGTCCCGCCAGAATCTCATCGGCAGTGACAAGACGATACCATACGATTTGAAAGAACAGGAAATGGTCTTTGGCTATACGCAGGAAGACATGGATAAAATCATCCTGCCAATGGCCCGCGATGGCAAGCAGCCCATTGACTCGATGGGGATGGACGTATCCCTGCCCGTTCTGTCGGACCGTCCCCAGCTGCTGTATGATTATTTCCAGGAAAACTTCGCCCAGGTCACCAATCCGCCCATCGACGGCGTACGGGAAAACATCGTCATGAGTTCACTCGTCATGGCAGGGAACGTCGCCAATATCATGGATCCCGATGACGAAAACACGGCCGCTCTCTACCTGAAACGACCTATTCTCACCAATGAAGAAATGGCGGTCATCAAATCACTCATGACAGATAAGCTCCACACATCGGTCATTTCTATGCTGTATCCCGTAGGCGGCGGCCCCGACGCTATGGAAACGGCTATCGAATCACTCTGTATCGACGCGCTGAAAGCTATCCGCAACGGTGCCAATATCCTGATTCTGTCCGACCGGGGCATCAATTCCCGCATGGCTGCCATCCCGGCCCTGCTGGCTACGGCTGCACTCCATCATTTCCTCATCCGCAAGACCGTCCGTTCCGATGTCGGTCTCATCCTGGAATCAGGGGAACCACGGGAAATTCATCATTTCTGCACTCTCGTCGGCTATGGCATCACCGCCGTCAATCCGTATGTAGCACTGGAATCCATCAAAGAACTGGCTGCAAAGAAGAAACTGGGGAAAATCTCCTGCGAGGAAGCTCGGGAAAACTATATCCAGGCCTCGGTCAACGGCATGCTGGCCGTCATGTCCAAAATGGGCATTTCCACCATACACAGCTACCACGGCGCCCAGATTTTTGAAGCCGTCGGTATCAGCCGCGATCTGATCCAGAAGTATTTTGTCAATACGCCCAGCCCCATTGGCGGCATCGGCCTGAAAGAAATAGCCAAAGAAAACGCCCTGCGTCATGAAGCTGCTTTTTCTGGCGGTGATACCCTGCCAAAGGGAGATATCTATCAGTACCGCAAAGGCGGACAGGCTCATATCATCGATCCCCAGGCAGTCCAGCTTCTGCA
>NZ_ONTA01000294.1:0-3816 GCF_900320625.1 Megasphaera sp. DJF_B143 | reverse complement strand
TTGGTTCTGGCTATGGCCTTCCCGCTACCGGGCGACCTAGGGACTTTCACCCATTAGAGTGCGCCCATGCCGGGCGCACCGAAAAAAGAGCTGTCCCTAAGACAGCCCTTTCATTTCTCTTATACTCTTTTAATCTTCAAGCCATTCACCGGTAAAGGTAACGGCGGCCGGACCCGTCATATATACGTTGCCATCTTCTTCATTGTATTCAATATGAAGCGTACCCAGATATAACTGGACATCGACACTGCGTCCGGTAAAGCCATTGAGGAAAGAACCGACTGCACAGGCGCAGGAACCGGTCCCGCAGGCCAGAGTAGCGCCAGCGCCGCGTTCCCATGTATGGACTTTGATTGTATGGTCATCAATGACCTGTACAAAATTCATATTCGTCTTACGGGGAAAAGCTTTGTACGTTTCAAATTTAGGCCCCAGTTCGGGAAGATTGACGGCTTCGACATCTTTGACGTAGGTCATCGTGTGGGGTACGCCCATGAGAAGGCTGGTAATATGATAGGTTTTGCCATCGATTTCAACGGGTTCATCAATGACGGGGCCTGCCGGGCCTTCCATAGGAATCTGGGCACGGTCTGTAAACGGTTTACCCATATTGATGGTGACCAGGCTGACCTGACCGTCATTCCCAACAGTCACTTTCGGTTTCATAATGCCTGCCAATGTTTCTACAGCAAATTCTTTCTTCTGGATAATGCCGTGATCATACACATATTTGGCAAAGCAGCGGATACCATTACCGCACATTTCCGCTTCACTGCCATCGGCATTGATGATCCGCATGCGTACATCGGCTATATCGCTGGGAACGATCACGATGATGCCATCAGCGCCAATTCCCGTATGAGGAGCACACATCTTTCTGGCAAGACCGGAAAAATCTTTATCGGCGCCATTTTTATCTTCCAGAAATACGAAATCATTGCCTAAGCCGTGCATTTTTACAAATTTCATAGGATATACCTCCCAAACTCTATCTATTCCTATACAGACACATTCACTTTTTCTTGAAATCTCACAACCAGTATTATACAATAACCGAAAGTGACAAGTATATGTAAATAATGCTATATATATTGCAAATACTGTTTAGTCGAAGAAAATACATTCATTAAAAAAAAGGAGAAAGTGATGGCAGAAAAAACAGGATATCTTCATGAAAAGTTTCGGTTGTTCCACGTCTGCGATAAAAAGGCCTGGACCTGTCCGTACCATTATCACGACTTCGATAAAATCACGCTGTTCCTACAGGGACATGTCACATACGATATTGAAGGCACATCGTATGTACTGCAGCCCTTCGATGTCGTCGTCATTCCTGCCGGTCAGATTCACCGTCCGGTCATCGCCGGTGATGCCGTCTATGAACGGATCATCGCCTATTTGTCTCCTTCCTTTATTGATACCTTTGCCCGCCGCGGTTTTCCCGTCCTTCCTGTATTTCAAACACCTTCACCGATTCTGCGTCAGCATCAGGAAGCAGGCAGCGTATACAGTACAGCCTGCCGGCTCCGCCAGGCCTGGATGGTCAGCGGAACAGCCGGTGATATCCTGAAAGAAGCCATATTTACGGAATTTCTCATATATCTTACCCAGGCCGTCAACGAAAAGAAAATAGGCTATGTCCATCAGAACAAAAAAAATGAAAAAATCATACAAGTCATGGATTATATAACCGCCCATCTGACAGAAAAACTGACCATTCCATCTATTGCCCAGGCCTGTTTTCTCAGTCCGGATTACATTATGCATCTGTTTAAAGAAGAAACGGGACTTTCCATCGGCCAGTATATAACGACGAAACGGCTGCAAAAAGCCCGCCACCTCATCGAAGAGGGGCGGGCTCTCACGACCGTATGTTACGACTGCGGTTTCACTCATTATTCCACGTTTTACCGGGCCTGGAAAAAGCAATATGCCATTGCTCCCAAACACGGCAATCAAATCCTCAATTCAGATTTTACGGAATAATCTCAGATACTATGGATATGTCAGCGGTTGCGGTTGAAATTGATAAGGCATCCGGCTTTGACGATTTCTTTTTCCGTATCCGTCATAGGCGCAATGTAGAGATCCATCTCTTTCCACGATCCGACGACGTAAGCCCTGATATGCTGCAGATCACCGGAAAGGGCCTGACGTACATTAGGAATGAAGATGTAATCGCCCACTTCAAATTCCGGTTCTCCCCGCATCTGGAACGGCAGCATACCCCAGTTCATGACATTGGAACGATATCGTTTTGTCGCATATTCCTGACAGATATTGGCCAGTCCTCCGAGGACGCGCTGGCAGCTGGCTGCCTGTTCACGGGCAGAACCGTCACCGGGACGGGTACAGTAAATCATACTGCCGATTTCCGTCGTCTTCATGGAAGCTTTCGGAAAGTGCTGACCGATTTTTTCATAAACAGCTTTTATATCAGAATCTACTCCTGCCGGGCATTGTCCGGAAAGACGTGCCAGTTCCAGTTTCCGGACCTCTTTGGCCCGTCCTACGTATGCCGGATCCCGGCGGGATAAAGTAAATTCAGCCAGTCCCAGAGGATTGGAACGGTATGAACTCGTTTCGCCAGACGGAATCAGTTCGTCTGTCGTCGTGACCGCATCAGTGATTTTGGAACATACCCGGAGAAGGATATCATCAGCAAGCGATTCCATAGCCGGCCAGTCTTTGATGTTCGGGCCATAAATGAGATCTGCACTGGTTTCCGCTTTGCCAAATCCGTGGTATACGCGGGCTGCATAGGCACTGTCATCATAGTCATAAGGAGGTACTTCATAGTCATCAGCATACACTTCAGCTGATGTGAGGACACCGCCATTGGCAGCTGTTGCCGCAATAGAACGGGCATCCATCAGCGCCACGGCAGAAAACTGTCCCTGACCGGGCTTACTGCCTTCACGGTTCGGGAAATTCCGCGTCGTATGACGGATACTGAGTGTATTATTAGCTGGCGTATCGCCTGCGCCAAAGCAGGGACCGCAGAACGCTGTCTTAAAGACAGCCCCCGCTGCCAGAAGTTCTGAAACGGCGCCTTTTTTTACGAGGTCCATATAGACCGGCTGGCTGGACGGATACACATCGAGAGAAAATACGCCATTGCCACACGACGCGTTTTTCAAAATGTGAGCTGCTGCCATGACATTGACATAGTTGCCTCCGGCACAACCGGCTATGACGCCCTGCTGGACATGCAACCGGCCATCGACGAGCTTATCGGTCAGACTGAAGGGAATATCCCTGTCTCCGATGAGTTCCTGTGCCCGTTTTTCTGCTTCCCTCAGAATATCACCGGCATTCTGATTGAATTCGTCGATTTCATAGGCATTGCTCGGATGGAATGGAAGGGCAATCATCGGTTTGATCGTTGAAAGATCTACTTCGACAAACCCATCATAATATGCCACATCAGACGGATTTAATTCTTTATACGCATCGGGACGCCCATGCTGGGTAAGATAAGCTTTCGTATCGTCGTCAGTACGCCATACGGATGACAGACACGTCGTTTCTGTCGTCATGACATCGACACTGTTGCGGTAATCCGTCGTCATAGAAGCGACACCCGGTCCGACAAATTCCATGACCTTATTTTTGACATAGCCGTTTTTGAACACGGCACCGACAATGGCAATCGCAATATCATGGGGCCCTACGCCGGGACGGGGACGGCCCGTCAGATATACGCCGACGACACCGGGATAGGCAATATCATAGGTGTCACAGAGAAGCTGTTTGACCAGTTCACCGCCACCTTCCCCCATAGCCATCGTCCCCAGGGCACCATACCGGGTATGG
>NZ_ONTA01000296.1:0-3135 GCF_900320625.1 Megasphaera sp. DJF_B143 | reverse complement strand
TTGCGGACATGGCCCATATGCAGATTGCCCGACGGATACGGGAACATTTCCAGTACGTAGTACTTGGGCTTGTCACTTTCGTCCGGGCATTTATCTACTTTATTATCAAGCCAGATTTTCTGCCATTTCTTTTCTATTTCTTGTGGAATATATTTTTCCATTCTTCGACCCCCCACGTCGCAAATAAAATAGAAGGTAAGGTTGTTGACCTTTCTATTATAAAGGGGTTGTAACGTCAAGTCAATTCATGTTTTGCAAATCCGTGCCAAAAGTTTTCCGGTTCAAAGCCTTTGCGCCAGAAGGAAGCCCCGGCCAGCTGATAGGTGTGAATGAGGTCTTTTTTTTCTTTGAGAGACTTTTCATCTTCAAACCAGATGCGCAGTCTCCCCTTGGGAAGGCGGGTATCGAGGTAATACAGTCCCAAGTCCGCATTCCAGGTGATGGAAGAGGCATATTTTTCGCGGACGCGGTGGCTGTCTGCCAAAGTAAGGGTACGGACGAATAATTTCGATTTTGCCTTTGCCGTACCTGCCGGGGGGGCAGTTGCTTTGACAGATTCAGGCCAGCTTTCTATGTCTTTGGGAAGGTCTTTACCATCGTCTGCTTCATACCAAATCCGCATGTAAAGAGGCATGCCCAGGACGACTTTATGGGCGGGAACGAATTTCAGCGTATTCTGTATGGCCGTCTGCACCCACGGGTATGTGGCCGTCGGGCCCGGCACGGGGCTGGTGCGGCCCACCTGGTCATAAGCCATGAGCATGACGTAATCGACGCTCTGTCCCAGGGCCGCCCGGTCGTACACGAGGGACCAGTTGGGGCTGTCCGAAAGAGGCGTCACATCGATGGACGTTTTCAGGCCATACGCCCGGGCGGCGTCGGAAAATTCGCCGACAAACCGGGTAAGCAGGTCTTTATCGCCGTAGTTGACGTTTTCAAAATCAATATTATACCCGGAAAATTCATAGAGGATGCCATAGCCGATGAGTTCCTTGATAAGCTGTTCCCGCAGCTCTTTCCGGCTCAGTATGTCGTGGGTCTGGCCGGGATTGAAGTTATTATCGACCAGCGGCCAGACAGCGTATCCTTTGGCTTTCCATTCCATGATAAGCGTATCGAAATCGGGATTTCTGAGGAGGACGCCGTCTTTGGTGATACGGAAGGCACAGGGGGATACGACGGGCTGCTTCGTCCGCAGGGGCGGTACCTGGGCGTTTTCATCCATGACCGGATCCCAAAGCAGCACCATGCCCAGGGCGTCGCGGCCATATTTTTTCATGACTTCTCCTTCAGGCAGAGGCTGCTGGCGCAGTTCCAGGGCAGACCGTTCCTGCCGCGCTGCCGGGAGCAGTTCCATATGATCCGGTTCGAGGACATAGCTGATGCCCAGGGGGCGGCGTACATGGGAAATGCTGATATTGCGGCCTTCTTTGCTTTCTGCGCCGGGCAGGGTCAGGCTCACATTGCGGTCCTTCCACAATTCCCTTCCATCATCAGCAGCGGGAAGGCGGAACCAGTACTGCCCTTTCTTTGACCGGTTGGGATAGATGCCGTATTGCTGCAGTGCCTTGTCACTGACCAGCCATCGCCGGCCATCTTCTACAATCTGCAGGTCCCTGATATTCTGATTGGAAATGGGATTTTCCACGACCGGGACGGTAAAAACGGGATCGGCTGCTTTTCCTGCCGGGCTTTCCCCTTTCGGCGCAGCCCAGGCACCGGTAGTGGCCGCACAGGTCAGGAATGCGGCAAGGCAGATTTTTTTTATGTTATGTCTATGCATGGTATGTTCTCCTCATCGTTGAGTACGGCTTCCCTAATGACCGCCTCTGTTGTATAATGAATCAGCTGTGTTCATTGCAGCAGTCTTCATTATATCACAAAGGAGCGGCATTTTTTATGCATCAATACTTATTTTTTATCGGTTCCTTCCCAATCCGGGCCTATGGTCTGTTATTTATGCTGGGAATCATTTCGGCTGGCATCACGGGATATTACATCATGAAGAGGGACGGACGCGGTTGGCATGTCCATATCTTCGACTTTACCATGTACTGCGGCCTGTCAGGCATCGTCGGCGGCCGGCTGTGGGATGTCTTCTTTTTTGACTGGGCCTATTATCACAATCATCTCACGGAAATCCCCTACGTCTGGCAGGGCGGCATGGCCATCCAGGGCGGCCTCTTATTCGGAGCCATTGCCGGTATCCTCTACACGAAGTATCATCACATCGACACCTGGGCTTTTGCCGATCTCCTGGCACCGGCCATCATCCTGGGCCAGTCCGTCGGCCGCATGGCCAATCTCATGAACGGCGACGCCTTCGGTCATCCTACGGGCGGGAATTTTGGCATCGTTTACCCCGATACGACTCTGGCCTACCATACGTATGGGAACCAGCCTCTCTGGCCGGCTGAAGTCTGGGAAGGACAGGGAGATATCCTGATTTTTGTCCTCCTCCTCTTTTACAGCGCCTTTCCTCACAAGAAAGGGCAGGTATTCTGCCTGTACGTCATGCTCTACGCCATCGAACGGTTCTTCCTGGAATTTCTCCGTGGCGACTACATCAACCTGACACTGGGCCTGAAATCAGCCCAGATGACCAGCGTCATCGCCTTCGCCATCGCTCTCATCGCCTTCATCATCCTCCAGTGGAAAGGAAGCCGGGACACTGGAGATGCCATGCAGAAATGATGGATATTTGATATTTGATATTTGATACTGGCTGTCTGACTTATCACGTAAATGCCAAAACAGGCTGTTCCATTAAGCAAATTTGCTTAATGGAACAGCCTGTTTTTCATATACAGCACTGCTAACAGTCAGCCGCTGACTGCTAAATGCTAGCTGCTAGCCACTACTTTTCTTCCCGTTCCAGGGCATCTTTCAGCGTATGCCATGCCAGGACGGCGCATTTGACACGGGCCGGCATATTGGAGATGTTCTTGAGGGCAATGGCATCTTCCAGTTCTTCCAGCTTGTCATCGTCGGTCACTTCCCGCTTAATCATTTCCAGGAAGAGGTTGACCAAGCGCAGCGCTTCTTCGACGGTCTTGCCCTTGATGAGGTCAATCATGATATCAGCCGAAGCCTGACTGATAGCACAGCCATGGCCTGTATAGGCGGCATCCTTGA
>NZ_ONTA01000302.1:0-2198 GCF_900320625.1 Megasphaera sp. DJF_B143 | reverse complement strand
GTAGACGGCCGGTGAGACGTTTCATCGTTTTCTTTTGATGATACATCCGATGATTCTTCCGGTTTCGTCTGTGACGTATCGGTCTGTTCTGACGATGAGTCATCGTCTTTCCGGACTTCTGCCCGGAACTCCCGCAGGCTCGTTCCCAGCGCCTTTCCCAGGCCGGCAACTTTTTTGCCTCCAAAGAGGACGACGACAATGAGTAAAATCAGGATAAGTTCTTGTGTTCCCAGATGCATAACAGTCTCCTTTCTTATACAGGCAGGATGCCCATGAGTCCCAGTACGAGGCCCAGAACGCCCGATCCGATGAGGACTTTGATGACGCCGATTTTACGGCGGATAGCCATCAGCGCCAGGATGAGGACGAGGATGGCAGCCGGACTGAAAGCCCCAAAGTCTTCCGGCACCGATTCAGTGCTCCACACGGCGAGCCAGACAAAGCTGAGGCTGGCCGCACAGATCAGTCCGACGACAGCCGGGCGCAATCCGTTCAATACGCCGCGGATGGGACCGATATTGCCGTATTTGAAGAACACCCGGGCCAGGATGATTCCCAGAATCAGGGACGGAGCGACAAATCCGGCCGTCGCACAGATAGCACCGCCGAGACCGGCGATTTTCGTCCCGGCAAAGGTAGCCGCATTGATGCCAATCGGGCCGGGTGTCATTTGTGAAATGGTGAATATATCGACAAATTCACTCATAGACAGCCAGTGGAAGGTATCGACCACCGATGCCTGGATGAGCGGCATGGAAGCATAACCGCCGCCGACACAGAAAATGCCGACTTTGCAGAATTCCCAGAATAATTGCCAGTAAATCATGATCTATCTCCCCCCTTTTAATCATACCTGGCATCACGCATACATAACAGCCCGATGATGCCATCGATGAGGACCAGATACATGAGGTTCACGTCGAAGACGACATTGGCAATGAACGTAGCGGCAATGATGACCAGCGGCAGGACGAGCTTTTTTTTGCACTGCTTCATCAGCAGATTGATGCCTACATTGACCATGAGGGCTGTAGCACCGCACTGCATGCCCCGCAGGATCATCTTGACTATCTGGCTCTGGATAAAGAAATCATAGCAGTAAGAAATAATGGTCAAGGTAATGAGCGGCGGCAGCACCGTCGCAATGAGGGCGGTCAGTGTACCGGCGATACCGGCCATGCGGTATCCCAGGATGATGGCACTGTTACAGGCAATGACACCGGGCATGGACTGGGCAATGGCGACCATATCCAGCGTTTCTTTGTCGCTGATCCAGTGGTATTCATCAACGTATTTGGCCTTGAGAAGGGGCACGATGACATAGCCGCCGCCAACGGTAAAGGCACTAATAATAAATGTGGATTTAAATAAGACCCAGAAAAAATGGGCATCCCGGCGGGGATGTTCCAATGTGGTTTCTTCTTCCATCGGTAGTTCCTCCTTTATCAGACAGGTGCAATTGTTTCCTCGTTTCTATCTGGAATTATACCAGCATTCGTGCTATATTAAAAATATAATTTTAATTTAGCAAATATATATTTTTCATATAGTAAGGAAGGGGTATCCATGGATTTACGACAACTCCGGTATTTCGTCGCCGTCGTCGAGGAAGGACAGATCACGGCAGCGGCCCGGCAGCTTCATATGGCACAGCCGCCACTATCCCAGCAGATACAGTTACTGGAAAAAGAGCTGGAAGTAGATTTGTTTATCCGGGAGCACCGTCACATGGAACTGACGGAAGCGGGAAAACTGCTCTATGAACGGGCCCGGCAGATCCTGAATCTCAGCGATTCGGCCAGGCGGGAAATCCGCGATTTCAGGCAGGGACTCAAAGGAACGCTGCACATCGGTACCGTATCGAGCTCAGGCAGTGTCATCCTCAGTTCGGCCATGCGCGATTTTCATCAGAAGCATGAAAGCGTTCATTTCGAAATTTATGATGGCAATACCTTTGAGGTCATCGATATGCTGCACAAAGGCCTGGTTGAAATCGGCATTGTCCGCACGCCGTTCAAGGCCGGATCTTTCCATTGTAAAATACTCAACGAAGAACCGATGGTGGCCGCACTGCCCCGGGAACTGGACTGGTGTCCCGACCGGACTCATATTACCCTCCGGGAACTCAATCAGAAACCGCTCATCATCTACCGGCGCTTCAACCAGCTCCTTCAGGATATCTGCACCAGCCAGGATAT
>NZ_ONTA01000304.1:0-2665 GCF_900320625.1 Megasphaera sp. DJF_B143 | reverse complement strand
CATACATACATTTTTTCATATCGCTGATACCGGTTTTGTGGCGCATAAAAATAAATTTGTGCGTATCACGTTTTACTTCGTCTTCTGGTACTTGACAAGGCTCGTATCCCGGTGTATGATTTGGTACATCAAATGAACATCGTCCCAAAACCTTTGAGGCGGAAGTAAAAACATGACGTGCACGTACAGAGAGCCGGGGTGCTGAGAGCCGGCCGTAAGCAGCTTGTTAAATGGACCGCTGAGGGCGCAGTCAAAGGCTGATGCCGAGTATTCTGCGACGTGGAGGCATACGTCAGTTGCCGGGAATATGATGGTATTCCGTCGAGAGCAGGAGTCAGATCCTGAAGCAAGGTGGCACCGCGGTATAAGTTAACCGTCCTTGACAATATATACAATTGTCAGGGGCGGTTTTTTGGTGTCTGAATGGAGGAGGTCCCAATGGAAACGCTGAGTCTGGAAGAAATAAAACAATATGCCGGCACATATAAAGTCGTACCGTTGTGCCGCAGTATATATGCTGACGTACGTACGCCAGTCGAAGTGCTGCGCATCGTCAAGAATGTCAGTTCTCACTGCTACCTGCTGGAAAGTATGGAAGACAGCCAGCGCTGGGGTCGGTACAGTTTTATCGGATACGATCCACAGATGGGTATTTATTGCAAGGACGGCGTCGTTCATATCAAGACCGGGGCAGAAGTTACGGTCCGCTCGCAGCATCCCGAAACGTTCATCAGTCAGATCCTGGATGATAATAAAGCACCGCGTATCGATGGCATGCCGCCCTTTACAGGCGGGCTTGTCGGATATTTTGCCTATGATTTCATCAAATACGCCGAACCATCCCTGAATCTGCAGGCAAAAGATGATGATGGATTTAATGATTTTGACCTCATGCTGTTTGATAAGGTCATCGTCTTCGACAATCTCAAACAACAGATTTACCTTATCGTCAACGTACGGCTGGAATCGGCTGATGAAAATTATAATCGGGCTATGCTGGAATTACAGCGCATGGAAGTACTCATACGCAAAGGGGAAACAGCCCGGAATATTCCACTTACACTCAAAAGTGAATTTAAGCCTCTTTTTACGAAAGACGAATACTGCCGCATGGTGGAAAAAGGAAAGGAATATATCCGGGAAGGCGATATTTTCCAGGTCGTCCTCTCCAACCGCATGATGGCCGAAGCCGAAGGCAGCCTGCTCGATACATACCGCGTATTGCGCACGCTGAATCCATCGCCGTATATGTTCTTCTTTTCTGGTGATGAAATCGAACTGGCCGGCTCATCACCGGAAACACTGACCCGTCTGGAAGATGGCAACTTATTTACTTTCCCGCTGGCTGGTTCGCGGCCCAGGGGAAAGACACAGGAAGAGGATCAGGCATTGGAACAGGAATTGCTCCATAACGCCAAAGAACTGGCAGAACATAATATGCTCGTCGATCTGGGGCGGAATGATCTGGGACGCATCAGCGAGTTTGGCAGTGTCCACGTAGAAAAATATCTCGACGTACTCCGCTTCTCCCATATCATGCATATCGGTTCGACTGTGCACAGCCGGATACGGCCAGACAAGACGGCTGTCGATGCCATTGCTTCCGTGCTGCCGGCAGGGACGCTTTCCGGAGCTCCCAAAATCCGGGCCTGTGAAATCATTGATGAACTGGAAGGTCATAAACGGGGCGTCTACGGAGGGGCCATCGGCTATATCGATTTTACGGGAAACATGGACTGCTGCATTGGCATCCGCCTGGCGTACAAGAAAAAAAATCACGTCTTCGTCTGCTCTGGTGCCGGCATCGTAGCGGACAGCGTTCCGGAACAAGAACATCAGGAATGCATCAATAAGGCAAAAGCCGTCGTACTCGCACTGGAAAAGGCCGATGGAGGGATAGACTAATGATTGTACTCATCGATAACTATGATAGTTTTACCTATAATTTGTATCAGCTCCTGGGACAATTCGACCCGGATATTTTGGCCATCCGCAATGATGAAAAGACGGTAGAAGAGATTGCTGCCATGAAGCCGGACCACATCATCATTTCTCCGGGACCGGGAAGACCGGCCGATGCAGGAATCTGTGAACAGGCCATTACCTATTTTACCGGCAAAGTGCCACTCCTCGGCGTCTGCCTGGGCCATCAGGCATTATGTGAAGCCTATGGCGGTACGATTACCTACGCCAAAGAATTGATGCATGGCAAGCAGTCCATCGTGGAAGTTGACACGGAAGATCCATTGTTTTCCGGCCTCGGCAAACGTATCGATGTGGGCCGGTATCACTCACTGGCGCTGGATCCGGATACGCTGCCCGATGAATTACAGGTTCTTGCCCGGACGGAAGATGGGGAAATCATGGCTGTGCGCCACAAGGACTATCCGACATATGGCCTGCAGTTTCATCCGGAATCTATCCTGACACCGCAGGGACCGATTATGATACAAAATTTCTTAAATATGCATATATAGGACAGAGGGGGATTTATCATGATTAAAGAAGCGATTATTAAAATTGTCAGCAAAGGTGACCTGACGTACGATGAAGCCAAAACGGTCATGCTGGAAATCATGAAAGGGGAAACGACGCCGACGCAGAATGCGGCTTTTCTTTCCGCGCTTTCTACAAAGAGTACGAAAGCAGAAACCATTGATGAAAT
>NZ_ONTA01000305.1:0-2140 GCF_900320625.1 Megasphaera sp. DJF_B143 | reverse complement strand
TTCTGCCATTTCCCCGTGAGGAATTCCTGATAATGGTCCTGCAGGAGTTCTTCCGTCCGCGGCGGGGCATCGTCATGGCGCCGGGTCTGGATAAGCAGGGCTTCACAGATAGAACGGGCCCCGATGCCCGGCGGATCAAAGGATTGCACCAGAGCCAGTCCTTTTTCCATATCTTCCAGCGACAGGGCATAATCCTGGCCCAGAAGGTCAAGATCACCGGCAAAGAAACCTTTTTCGTCAAGGGAGCGGATGATAAGGCCGGCAGCCAGCATGGTGGCTTTGGGAACGTTTTGTACCCGCAGCTGTTTCATTAGCCCTGTTTCCAGCGAATCACCGCGGTTCTTGATATTGTCAATGGGCTTTTCCTTGCCGTCTCCGCTGCTGGAACGGACATCTTTATACCGGATATCGAGGAGGGGATTATCGGTCACCTGTTCATGGAGGAAATCGGTCAGATCTTGTGAATGAAGGGTCAGCATCTGAATGGTCAGCCGCTGTATCTGGGACAATTTTGTTTTCTGTTCCAGTTTAAGTGCTATCTTTGCCATACTATCACGTCCTTTTACCTGTATGAAATAATTATACCATGATAGATGGTAAAAAAAAGCAGTCCCACTCTGGTTTTTATCATGGGACTGCTAACATTATTCTAAAAAGAGCACCAATGCCCCGATACCGGGAATGATGGTCATGACGACTTTCAAAACCTTCTGGGGAATGCGCCGGGTAAATTTAGCTCCTATGTAGGCACCGGTCATGAGGCCGGCAACGACCTGGATGAACAAGGTGAAATCGAGATTGCCTTCCAGCAGATAACCCAAACCGCCAAACACGGCAATGGGCAGGATGACCATCATCGTCGTGCCAATAGCTACGGGAAGGGGCAGCCCAAATAAGATGAGCAGCACGAGCTGGATGAAGGGCGTCGCCCCAATGCCGAACGTGCCGGACAGACAACCGACGACGAATCCGGCCGGCACTGCGGTCAGCCAGAATCGGGAGCCACCCTCTAGTTCAGTCGTGCCCACATAGGCAAACGGCCCGGACTGGGGATGATAGAGGCGCAAGTACATGAGTGCCATAGAGAGGAGCATCATGCCACCAGTGAACCAGTGCAAATCAGCCGCCGGAATCATAGCCGCGATTTTAGCACCGGTAAACGCGCCGGCTGCACCGAATACACCGACAGCAGCTCCGGTGCGGATGCGGACATTTCCTTCACGGAAATGACTGACCGCCCCGGATAAGGTCGTAAAAGTCATGGCACTGAGACTCGTCCCCAGAGCCAGATGAATGGGCACGCCAAAGGCGGCCGTCAGCACGGCAATGACCACACCAGCTCCGCCAGCCCCGGTCAGTCCCAATAGGAACCCCAAAACAAATAACGTTATTAGAATCAACATTTCCATCACTCCTGTCCCGCCTGGTATTCCCTGAATATTACTATAGCATATTTCCGGTCATCTGTTATCTCTCCACCCAAAAGATATCCAAGAACAGCAAAGGGCTCCGTCTCTCATGGCAGGCGGAGCCCTTTATTTCATACACCTATATCTATGTCCATACTGCCGGGAAAGCAGGACCCATCTGCTGCGTTACATCTTACTTCCCGTATACGGATTAAACAGCGGCAAATCCAGCATCGAAGGCTTTCTGGTTGACTTCGATGAATTTCGGTTTGACAGCCTTGGCAATAATGGCTTTCCAATCAATGTCGGTCATGCCGATTGCCTTGATGAGTGCCCCCAGAAGGACGACGTTAGCACTTTTAGGATTGCCCAGATCGGTAGCGATCTTTGTAGCGTCCAGACTCATGGTCGGCACCTGTTCGGAGAGGCTTTCAATGATGTGTTCCGGATAGGTCCGGGACCCGGACAAAATAGGCATAGAAGGAATCCGGTAGGTATTGACGACAATTTTGCCATCTTTCTTCAAATACTTGGCATAGCGTGCCGCTTCCATTTCTTCAAAAGAAACAAGGAGATCTGCCGTCCCTTCCCCGATGATGGGAGAATAGACTTTCTTGCCAAAGCGGACCTGGGTACTGACGCTGCCGCCACGCTGGCTCATGCCGTGTACTTCTGACATTTTTACATCATATCCGTTTTCTATGAGACCCATGGTCAGGATTTTACTGGCC
>NZ_ONTA01000306.1:0-3071 GCF_900320625.1 Megasphaera sp. DJF_B143 | reverse complement strand
TCTTGCTGACGCTGACCGTATCGTTATAAATCTTATCCGTTACACCGATGACACCGGTCTGGGACCAGATATCCGATGTACCGCCGAATTTTTCCTGCCAGTTCTTTGCCATATGGGCACGGATATGAGAATAGGCCACGATGACATCTACCTGTCCCGATGCCAGGCGGGCCGTCGAAGTCGTATACGAATCAGACTGCACGACATGAGCCAGATCGGATATTTTCTTGCCATAATTATCCTTCAGCCACAGTGACGGATACAGATATCCGGAAGCAGACGCCGGGCTCATGACGCCCCAGGTCAGATCATTCAATTCATCCCAGGTCGGCTTTTCGCCCCGTTTTACCTTAGCGAGGATAGCCTGTCCTTTGGCGCTCGGCCCTACGACAATAGCCGAACGATAATATTTCACCAGATCCTTCTTGAAGGCTTCCGGCGTACCGTTGTTCCAAACAGATAAATCCGTCGTATCCTTATCGATACCCTGGCGAAGCGCCGTCAGCAGCACATCGACATCTTTATCATACATGACATACGTAGCTCCGGAAATAAAGCCCATATCGGCACTGCCCGAACTCAGAGCTTCTCCTACGGCGTTATAAGAAGTCCCCACATTGATGGTAACTTTTTTAATATTGTATCCCTTTTCTTTCATTTTTTCCTGGAGCATCTTCCCCAGTGGTTCGGTCTTTGTCTGGATTGTGTCGGCATCCTGGTACGGTGACACGGCGATTTTTAATTCTTCCACCTCTTTCGATCCGTTCTTCTGCGTATCACTGCTGCCACAGCCAGATAAGAATACGCATCCCATCAGCAATGCCGATAGGAGAACCTGCCATTTTTTCATCATCATCGACTCCTCACAAAATATAATACATATTATAAAACATAAAAAGAGAGGGACTCTCTATCCCTCTCCGTACAGTCAGCACCCATGCGACAAAAAGGGAATATGACTCCCATCTGTAACGGTCGGCGTCTCTGGCGCCCTCTCAGTCCGGCAAACGGACTCCCTCGCATGTTGGCCATTAATATTCAAAAATATAACAAATCCAGGGAGCTCCCCCAAGATTCACGTTCAGACCATCTTTAGTATAATATATGAAATTTGTAAATTCAAGGTAAAATTCATTTCCTCATCCATACCCTGTATATGCCACTTCCAGCCAGCAGTTTCTGGACAATCATGACACGAGCCAGTACAATAATACTGACATATATTTCATAAAACAACGAAAGGAATCTCCCATGAAAATTACAGATATACGCGTGGGAATTGTACGCATCCCACTCAAAACACCCTTCGTCACGGCACTGCGTCGTGTCGATATGGCCGAAGACCTGGTTGTCAAAGTCATCACCGACGATGGACATACTGGCTGGGGCAATGCACCGGCGACGGTTGTCATCACCGGAGACAGCCATGCATCTGTGGCCTCGGCTATCAAAGATACGATAGGACCGCAGATTCTTGGCATGGATATCGATGACAGGGAAGCCATTCTCCAACGCATCCAGCACAGTATGGTGCATAATACGTCGGCTAAAGCCGCCCTCGATATAGCGGTTCACGACTTGTTCGGGCAAAAATATCACCTGCCCCTGTATCGCTTTTTCGGCGGCCTGCGTCAGCGCATCACTTCAGATCTGACCATCAGCCTGGGAGAACCGGAACAAATGGTTCAGGACGCACAAAAAGCCATACAGGCAGGCTATACAAATCTGAAACTCAAAGTCGGCGTCGATGCTGCTCTCGATATCCGCCGCGTCCGGGCCATCCGTCAGGCTGCCGGCCCGCATATCGCCATTCGTCTCGACGCCAATCAGGGCTGGAAACCCAAAGAAGCCGTGCGCACGATCCGCCGTATGGAAGACGCCGGCCGTGATATAGAATTGATTGAACAACCCGTAGCAGCCTCTGACGTCGAAGGACTGAAATTTGTCACCGACCACGTAGATACGCCGATTATGGCCGATGAATCCGCATTTAGTCCTGGTGATGTATTTCATCTTCTCGCCATCCGTGCCTGTGACCTCATCAATATTAAGCTCATGAAAGCCGGCGGTCTCGGGCCCGCTTCCCAGATTGCTTCCATGGCACAAGCCTCTGGCATAGACTGCATGATGGGCTGTATGCTGGAAAGCAAAATTGGCATTACCGCTGCAGCCAGTCTCTCTGCCGGTAATCCCGCCATCGCAATCAACGACCTCGATGCGGCCGACCTCATGGCAGACGATCCCATCATAGGAGGAATTTCCTATGATAGAAATGAACTTATCCTGCCGCAGGCTCCCGGGCTGGGCATTACCGATGTGGCAGGCTGGCAGGAGTGGGATTACCGATAAAGACTGTGTCTCATGAAAAACCGTTTTTTCGCATAATGGCAAATCCGGTACGCACCATAGCCGACACCAACCCCCAGGACAGCCCCGGCCAGAACATCACTGGGAAAGTGCATGAACAAATACATCCGGGAAAAAGCTACGACTGCCGCCAGTCCATAAGCCAATATGCCAAGACGCTGGCGGTAGCAGTATATGACCGTCGCTCCGGCAAAGAAAAAGAATGAATGACCAGAAGGGAAGGAGTAACTAACGGGATATTTGAGTGCCTCTACCACGGGAGCTCCTTCGATGACGATATACGGACGGATCCGCATGACCACATGCTTCAGGACGACATCACCAATGAAAACAGCTGCAATGACGGCCACAATAATGGTCAATGTTATCCAGCGGCTGCGGCGATTCCACAGGCCGGCAGCAGCCAGCCCCAGCCAGAGCCACAGACAATTGATGCCTGTCGTAAACAACGTAATGAAACTATTCATATGCGGACCAGCCAGGCGGTGCAACCAGAATAATACATGTACATCAGTTGATAAAATCCATTCCATACATATCCTCCCTTTCGCAATGAACGCAGTATATCACGGAAGAGAGCACAGGTAAAATATATATAATGTAGGGAATCCATCTGTTAATCATATGGATTCCCTATGTTACATTTCTGATTCTGCAGGACGCTGCACGTCATATAGCACGTATGGAAACCAAACAAAAAACAC
>NZ_ONTA01000307.1:0-2868 GCF_900320625.1 Megasphaera sp. DJF_B143 | reverse complement strand
TGTGCCATGAAAGATAAATTCCGCCTGAATTTCTGGCTGACATTGATTCCGGCCATCCTGACAGTCATATTGCTGATTATTTTCGGTGGTTCTGAAACGGCCGTCAGCACAGGGGACCATCCCTATAATCTGATTAAAGTTCTGCCTTATGTAGTCGTTCTGGTTACGGCCGTTGCCGGTGCCAACGTATTCCTGGTCCTGGCCGGTGGTATCGTCCTGGCTGGCATTATCGGGCTCTTCTATGGAGATCTGACGGCTCTGACTTTTGCACAGGCTATTTACAAAGGCTTCCTGGGCATGACGGATATCTTCTTCCTCTCCATGCTGACTGGCGGCCTGGCTGCTATGGTCAATAAAGCCGGTGGGATTTCGTACCTGCTGGTCAATGTACAGCGCTTTATCAAAGGCAAGAATTCGGCCGAACTTGGGATTTCTGCACTGGTATCCATTACGGATATTGCTACGGCCAATAATACCGTTTCCATCATCATCAACGGCGAAGTTGCCAAACGCATCTGCTATAAGTTTCACGTTGATCCCCGCCGCAGTGCGGCCCTCCTGAGTACATTTTCTTCTATCTTCCAGGGCCTCATCCCATACGGCGCACAAATGCTGATCATGGTCGGCTTTGCCAACGGCAGAGTATCTCCGCTGGAAGTATTGCCGTATTGCTGGTTCATTTATCTCCTCGGCATATCTGCCATCGTTTCCGTTTTCGTTCCTTTCTCCGATGGTTTCATCCGCAAAGATCCCTGGAACTTTGCCGAACAGAAACCGCAGAGTCAGGTTGAAGGTAGTGCTGGAAAAAGCACAAACTCCATAACAGCATAGGGTTTCATCTGACAGAGGCTTCTGGATTCCGGAAGCCTCTGTCGGACTGAATAGTATTAATAAAACAAGCTGTAACAAAAGGACTTTTGAAGTCCTTTTGTTACAGCTTGTTTTGCTATATCTGCTTAGCTTTCTGATGGCATATCAGGTTTTGCAGAATCAATTGTTTTTGGGACGGCTGATTCCGACAGGGTCACGCCACGGTTGATGAGAGTATTTTTTAATTGTTCGATATAGTCCCGGGCTGTCGGAGATAAGTTTGTAGTCTGGGATTTTATCCAGCCGACGCGCATGATATCCAGCGGGTTTTTCATAGGAATAGACACGATAGGCCAATAATCCCATGCGCGGAACAGGATGCCTGTACCGACTGTATAGGCATCGGTAGAGGCGATAACGCTGAATAAGGTGGAACGGTCGGTGATATTGATGGCCCGTTCGGGATTGATATCGGGGATGATGATTTCTTCAGAAAACTGGTACGAATCTTCTTCCTGAGTATACTGGATATAGGGATATGGTGCCAGCTGTTCTATGGACAGGGAAGCGTATTTGGATAATGGATGAGCCGTATTCATAAATACATAAGGCGGATAGGAAAAGAGCTCTGTGAACTCCAGCCCATTTTTGCGGAGAGTCCGTTCCATGAATTTCTGTGTCATTTTGGAAATAAAAATGATGCCAATCTGGCTGCGCTGAGTGATGACATCCTGAATGACCTGGGAAGTACGGCCTTCACGGAAGGTGATGGTGTACCGGGGATTCCGTATAATCGACTGCAGATAATCGGTGAGGGCATCGACGGCAAACATATAATGCTGGGAAGAAATAGACAGGCGCAGCTTTTTTTCTCCTTCCTGCTGAGGACTGAAATGTTCGCGCAGGCTTGTCGTCTGCTCGATGATATGATTGGCATAATTGAGGAATTCCAGCCCTTCCGGTGTAAAACTGATGCCATGGCGGTTTCGTTCCAGAATGGTAATGTGAAATTCTTTTTCCAGCTCTTTTACAGCCGTACTAAGACTGGGCTGGGCGATGAACAGAGCCTGGGCGGCCGCTGAAATAGAATTATGCTTTGATAGTTCAACAATGTAATGAAGCTGTTGTAAGGTCATACTGCCACTTCCTTGATATATGGGTAATCTATATACATAAACTAAAAAGTGTCCGACATATAGTGTATATCATTATTTTAACAGAGTGTTTCCTAAAATTAAAGGAAAAGTGGCGGAACAAAGTGAGATAGTATAAAAAGTACAGGAACCGTGATGGAATAATATGTAGTTTATTACATATAAATAGTGCTTTTGTCATAAAGAAAAACCTGGCCAGGAAACGTTTATGCCAGGTTTTTCGCATTATATCAGCTTTGGTTCAGCATGAATAGATGGCTTATTCTTCAATACCGACGCGGGCGCCTATCCCCTTATCGAAGGGGTGTTTGCGCTTACAGATTTCCGATACGTAATCAGCCATGTCGATAAGGGCTTGTGACGGATTGCGGCCCGTCATGACGACTTCCAGTTTTTCTGGCTTTGTGCGCAGGAATTGCAGTACTTTTTCTTCATCGAGAAGGCCCAGGCTGCAGGTGACGAGTATTTCATCGAGGACGAGCATATCCGGCGGATCCTTGCGTACCGTATCTACGATTTCATCGAACATCTGTGTCTGGATTTTTTTGGCTTCTGCCAATTCTTCCGGTGTCATCTGGAAGGTGAATTTTTTAAATCCCTTGCCACGGATGACCGTGATGCCGGGGATGCGGGCCAGCGAAGCCAGTTCTCCTGTTTCCATATCTTTGAGGAACTGGGTGAATAATACCTTGCCGCCGCGGCCGGCACAGCGGATCGTCAGCCCCAGGGATGCCGTCGTTTTTCCTTTGCCGTCACCGCAGTAAATATGAATGAGCCCTGTGTCCATATCAAATCCCTCCTCGCAGGTAGTATTTTTTTCAGTATAGCACAGAAAATAAGGCTTGCACAGATGCACGAATTAGGGGAGACAATGGAATTTGTCATAGTCATACATACATTTTTT
>NZ_ONTA01000308.1:0-2221 GCF_900320625.1 Megasphaera sp. DJF_B143 | reverse complement strand
GTCAAGACCCCGAAGAATGAAACTCTCGAATTCGACGATCTCGTACGGGGACATGTCGCTTTTGACTCCAATAAAGTAGGCGATTTTGTCATTGTCAAATCAGACGGAATTCCTGTATATAATTATTGTGTCGTCATGGATGATGCTCTCATGCATATTACCCATGTCATCCGTGCGGAAGAACATCTGTCCAATACACCGCGCCAGCTCGTCCTCTATAAAGCACTGGGCTTTCCCGTACCGACCTTTGCCCATGTATCGCTTATCCTGGGCAAAGATAAGAAGAAAATGAGCAAACGCCACGGCGCAACCAGCGTCCAGCAGTATCGCGACCTGGGATACCTGCCCCAGGCTATTGACAATTTCCTGGCTCTTCTGGGATGGACGCCTGACAGCGATCAGGAAATTTTCTCCATGGAAGAACTCTGCCAGCAGTTCAGCCTGGACCGGGTAGCGAAGAATCCCGCTGTCTTCGATATTGAAAAATTGAACTGGATCAATTTCCATTACATGAAAGAACTGGATGAAGACCAGCTGCTGGAAATCTGCCTGCCTCATTTGCAGAAAGCAGGCTATGCATCGGATCAGCCTTCCGATGATGAACGGACCTGGCTGAAACAAATGTGCTCTGCCATGCGCGAACACGTCCAGTACGGCGCCCAGATTGTCGATGCGGCCAAAGTATTCTTCACGGAAGACTACCAGCCGGAAAACGAAGAAACAGCTGCTGTCCTCAAAGAAGAAACGGCTCCGGCTGTTCTCAAAATGTTCTGCGATGAACTGGCAGCTCTCGACGAAGTGACGGCGGAAACGGTACAGCCCCTGTTCAAAAAAATCCAGAAAGGCCTGAAAGTAAAGGGTAAATTCGTCTATATGCCTATCCGCGTAGCTGTTACAGGCGTCATGCACGGGCCGGACCTGAACGTCATCGTCGCCCTCATGGGACGGGACAAAGTCATCAGCCGGCTCAATGCCAGCGGCCTCATAGCTGACTGAATGCCGGGATGGTGAACGTTGATGGATACGTCTGACAAGACGCCTTCTTCCCGGTGGGAAGTACTCAGCCGCAACCGGGCGGCCCGCATGATTGCCGGCCGTCTGGTGCTGGATGGAGAAATAGAACTTTCCGAGGGAAACGGGAGGTATACGTATATTCATTGTACAAATCTGAACGACATATATACGTTCCGTGTGGCCGGAACCAGCATTCTCGATGACGTAGAGGACCGGGAATTTTCCCCCGTATTCGGCATTCCTCTGCCACCGTATGAACGGCTCCTGGAAGAATATCCCTGCCGGGAAACATACCGGGGACTGGAAGCAGGCCGTACTTCGCCGTACTATCCTTATTTCTGCCAGCTGGCTTTTCAGATGGATGAAATGCTGGCAGGCGAGAAGGAAGATGAAGAGGAGACGCCCGTCGATACATGGGACCGCCCGGATATGACCGATACATAAAATGTTCTTGACAGAATAGAAAATATTGAGTATCATGTAATATACAATACAGTATATTTAATAATTAATATCAATTTAGAAATGCGATGATCAAAATGATCTGCAAGGGAACGCTACAGAGAAGTCCGGCAGCTGCTGAGAGCCGGGCCAGCAGATGAAATTGCAGAGTTGCCTTTGGGAGCAGGCCGGATGAAATGACAGTATTCCGGTCCGGAGACAGCCGTTACCTGTAGTTGAGATTATGGTGCTTGCCATAAAGCAGAGTGGAACCACGGGCCACCGTCTCTGTCAGGGGACGGCGGTCTTTTTATTTACCTGAAGGAGGTTTATTATGAGAGAATTAAAAGTTTACAATACACTCACACGTCGTAAAGAAACGTTTGTGCCGGTAACGCCGGGACAGGTCAAGATGTACGTCTGCGGGATTACGCCGTACAATCATTCTCATATGGGCAATGCCCGCCCGTTCGTTACATGGGATGTCATCAAACGCTATCTGGAACATCTGGGCTATGAAGTCACACACATCCAGAACTTTACCGATGTCGATGATAAAATCATTAACGCCGCCAATGGGGAAGGTGTTACATGGGATACGATTTCCAACCGGTATATCGCATCCTACTTTGACGTCATGGATAAGCTCCACATCCGTCGGGCCGACAAATATCCCCGTGTTTCGGAACACATGGATGAAATCATCCACATGGTCCAGACCCTCATCGACAAAGGCTATGCCTATGTCATCGACCACGACGTCTAT
>NZ_ONTA01000309.1:0-3962 GCF_900320625.1 Megasphaera sp. DJF_B143 | reverse complement strand
CGCCGTTTTTCAGCTTTGAGCAGTTCCCGTAAACGAATGGAAATGTGTTTAGGAACCAGACATTCAGGTGCTTTTGTCATGCCATGTGGAGTGCGTGGCCTTGCTGACGAGAGCTCACTCATAACTTCAAACTCAAAAGGCGCTGTCTTCATGCGACAGCGCTTTTTTCGGACTCAAATGCGGCGTTCCGCACGCCGTTCGTCATAAATTCCGGCTGTGCATAGGATTCACACGGGGCAGAAAGGCTTTGGGCGTCCTCTATGAAATCGCATACTGGTGATGGAAAAGAACGCAGATTGCAAAAAAACGGCCATATAAGAATATTTCTATGTTGCAAATACGACGGATGACCTTGCCGCTATCTGTTATACTCAAGATGTTCCAAGAAACCAACGCATGAAAATAGATTATGCGAGAAAAGGAAGCGATACTATGATTACGAAAGACATGACCTTAGCTGACGTTGTAAAAGCCCATCCGAATACGATTGGATTCCTTAATGGTTTGCATCTTGATTACTGCTGTGGCGGCCATGACCCCATTGCCATGGCTGTCCGCGAAAAGGGCCTGGACGTGGATAAATTCCTGGCCGAACTCAATCAGGTAGCTGCCAAAAAAGCGACACAGCGGGACGTCCATGACGATATCGAAGCGTTCAAGACGCTTAAAGTCACGGAGATGCTTGACGATTTGGAAGCGACGCATCACGTTACAGACCGCAGACTCATGGCTGAAACAGAAGAACTCCTCAACAAGATCCTTATCGTCCATTATCCGCATCATGGTAAAATGCTCACGCGCCTTCATCATCTCTATGCCGGCCTGAAAGCGGAACTGGAAGAACCTTTTGCCAAGGAAGAACAGCTCGTGTTCCCGCTGATGCGCCAGCATCCGCATCCGGACAGCCAGACGCTGGCACTTATCCAGGACCTGGAAACGGAGCATACCGGTGCCGGCGACGTCATCAAAGAAATCCAGGAACTGACGGATAACTTCACGCCGCCAGCAGATGCTTGCCCGACCTTCCGCCACACGTATGTTGTCATGGAACAGCTCTTTGACGACATCTTCATCCATATCTTCAAGGAAAACTCCATCGCCTTCCCTGAATACGCCGAACAAGTCTAACGATAAGAAAAAAATCACCTGTTTCAAAGGTCTGATTCGGATCTTTGAGACAGGTGATTTAAAATACAAAAATAGTCGCTCAATAATTTAATGACAAATTTTGATGAGATTTTTCCAAGTCGGGGTAAATCCCATAGTAAGCATTACACCTTTTCAGCTTCAAGGAGAAATTTTATGAAAATATTTCTTAAGTTACGATTATTATTTGTTTACGAAAGATTCGCGTCTAAAGGAAAGACAGAAAACTTCTTGACATTAACTTCAGAAATAAAAATATTGAAGGGCAACGCTTTTATTGAAGGGCAACGCTTTTGTGATGTATAATAAAATTGTTATATTAATGCAGGGAAGATTGAAATGACGATACCTGATAAGCTGAACAGTAGAAATCAGAAATATAAAAAGTGAACATTAAAGATTGAAAAGCGGGACATTGGAGACGAAAATCGTGTATTGAAAAGAGAAAGCCGAACATTCAATATACAATTTTGATTGCAACAATAGATATGTCAGGACGATGGGACTTCGGACATATTCCCTCAGAGCGAAGCCTTGAAAAAAAGGTGGTTTTCAGACAAAAACACACATTGACCAATTCCCGCGAACGAACGCAAATCTGGCTATACACTCGACATCAAGATGAACCAATCGAGCCGCGTCGAGAACGTAGCATTGCTGACGAGGGCGCATTAATTGAATCAACAATCGAAAGAGTGAGGTATAGATTACTACTTGACTCCAGCCTTGGAGCTGGGAATTATTGAGATGACCATTCCGGAAAACCGAAAAGCCGTAACCAGAAGTACAGGAAAAAATAACTTGGTCGCTAACCAACCAAGAAAAGCGACTAAGATAACGACTAATTTATGAAAGTTTTTACCATCGCCTTTACCACTAAAGATACCGTTGACATTGCCGAGTACTTTGGCGCGGAAATGGAGAACAACGTAAATAAGAGTAACCTGCCGCACAGGCAGCTTAGAGAAACAGAAACGACATGGTCTGCTTATGCTTTAGTAAAAATATTTTCCGTCATCTTGGGATACGAATGTAATAGTTATGATGACTATATGGCCCCGCTGTGGTGTGCCTGCTATGACTATGTGGAAATACACCAGAACGTGTCCCCTGGGACAGCCACTACACACAAGCACACAGGCAGTGTGTTATTTTTATTGCACTTTTGAAAACGTGATTAACGGATTGTACACTATGATAAAGGTGATGTCATGACAAGAACAGAAATTGAAGCATCGAATTTAAAAGTCATCTTGCATTCCAAGAGAGCGAATATCTATTACCTGGAAAAGTGCCGGGTCATGCAGAAGGATGGACGCGTGCTTTATCTGACAGAAGGTAAACGCGAAAATTAATATTGGAATATACCGATTGCCAATACGACGGTGCTGCTGTTGGGAACAGGTACATCCATCACGCAGGCAGCCATACGGATGCTGTCTATGGCTGGCGTCATGGTCGGATTTTGCGGTAGTGGTGGAACGCCGTTGCTCTCTGGTGTCGAAATTGAATGGCTCAGTCCTAAAGCTGGGGATTCTATGCAGATGACGATGATATTCAGTCGGCTATGCATCGTTTCCAGCGGGTCATCCGGCAAGCCGTGGATATCAAACAATTGTTGGCCGGTGAGGCAATCTTTACGAAATCGCTTTATAAATATGCGAGCGAACACGTTGATATGCCAGATTTTGTTCGCCTTCATGATGCTCCTGCGGGAGATAAGGCCAATATCTTCTTGAATCACGGCAATTACCTGGCCTATGGTCTGGCTGCGGTCACCCTCTGGATTTTAGGGATACCGCATGGCTTTGCCGTCATGCATGGAAAAGCACGGCGGTGTCCTGCCGCTGGATTCGCTCTCGTAATCGCAGCCAACTCCTCTGGGTGGTGGGAGACCGCGACAAATTCAATGAAGAAGGCCTGGTGCCGGTCAATACAACGCGAAAAAATATCCTGCATAATGAATGGGAAGGTGGTTGGCCGTATCTGTCCCTGCTCAAAGCAGTGGTAGCTGTTGCAGCCCTTTTTCATGATTGGGGAAAATCATCCGATCACTTCCAGAAAAAACTGCGGTCATCATCGTTGGAAAAAGACCCATATCGCCATGAGTGGGTCTCTTGTCAATTGTTGGCGGCTGTAGCGGATATCAGTGGTGACACACAGGATGATGATGCTTGGATGCATCTCTTCTTGGAAGGAATGTTGAAAAAGACAACCTTGAAGAACGAGATGAAGAAGCATAGTGATCAGGCAGATGCATTGCCGAAGATGCCGCCAATCATGTGTTTTTCTTTTTCAAAAGGGTTCCTGTTGGATGATGACGACTGGAATAAGGCTGTTAAAAAATGGATGGCCCGTCTGCTCCGGGAAAAAGCACAGCTGCAGCAACTCTGTACTAATTCAAGCCTGGCTTTGCGTCCGCTCCTTCTATATGCGCGGGAAGCCTTGATGCTGGCAGACCATTTCGTCTCTTCATGTGTTATCACAGCCGTCAGGTTTTGCTGCTCCGCCATGAGCAGGAAGCGTATCTCGATTATGTTCTGCGCCGCAAGCAAGAGAAGGGAGAGCGAGTCGTTTTTCAAGATAACGTTCTTCGTACTCATTTGGATAGGGGTCAAAAGCAGCGGTGTATCATAGGGCTTAGAAAAGAGAGTTTTATAATTTTTATAGTATTAATATTACAACATGAGTCGTGATATTTCCGTTGATGTATGATGTTTTTGAGCGGTAATATACCGTTCAAAGGAGGCTCGTTTCCACGGATGGCTCATGGTCTAAGGCAAAGATGGATTCTCCTTAGGAATCCTCATCAATCG
>NZ_ONTA01000311.1:0-2062 GCF_900320625.1 Megasphaera sp. DJF_B143 | reverse complement strand
GACGAGGAACAGGCAGGCGATGATGGCCAGAAAGAGGACGGCGTAGATCATGCCGCTCAGGACGGAGAACAGCGTCCCGATGATATCAAGTACCGGCCGGGCTGCGGCCTTTCCGGCGCGGCTGAGGGAATCGTCCTTATCCCATTCAAAGTCTTCCCCTGTAGACGGGCGGCGGCTGCGTCCCCGGCGCCGCGGTCTGCGGCTGTCGTAATATCCGTCATCATCATAAGAACGGCGATTCTGCGGCGGATTTCCGTTATCGTAAAAGGTATCGTCCCAGCTCTTGCCATCGCGGTAATACTGCTGGCTCTGGGCACGGCGGCGCAGCCGGTCCGGATCCTTTTCCCAGTCGTAGGGCGCGGCATTGCGGCGCTGGCTCCGGGGCGTATCGTAATCATCGCCGGGAAGACGGGGATTGTCTTCGGGGATGATGGGCTTGCCGATGTAATAACGGTAAATATTTTTTGGTGAACCGAGTTTGACACATATTTCCTCTTCCGATTTCCCTTCTTTGGCACCGAGGCGGAACTGTTCTTCACAGTCCTCGATGATGCCCTTCAGGTCGTCTTTATCGGCCTTGCGGAAATAGTATTTCAACAGGTCCATAAATTCAGACTTTCGCATGGATTCCTTACCTCTGTTTTAACACATACTCTTCGTAACGCTGATGAAACCGGGCGCCCCATTGCCAGCAGACGACTCCCAGGACCATGATGGCCAGGATGAGGAGCAGAATGACGGCGGCCGGGACGTGGGGCAGGAAAGAAATCGCTGCCAGCGGCTCTTTTTCCATTGCAATACAAAAAGCGACCCAGGCCAGAAGGGCCACGCAGACGGCGGTACAGCAGCCGCCCAGCGTATACAGCATGAGATAGGCTGCGCGCAGGGTCCGGGGACGGGGTGAATCTGCCATGATAGGACTACCTCCCAGAAATATAATCAGAAATGAGCGTATTTTTCCTTGTATGGCGTACGCTGCTCACACTATACTATCACATAACGGCCTTCCTTTCCAGTATTCCGTGGAAAGGGGCCGGCAGCCTGTCTGCCGGGAGAGTCGTTTTCCCTTTGGCTTGCATCCCGCCCGTATTTGAAGTAACATAATGTATCATAGACTGCACGAGGCAGTAAAGGAGGTACTTGTTATGGCAGATTTTGTCCGTTATCAGATCGGGGATGTAGTCCAGCTCAAAAAATCCCACCCCTGTGGTTCCAATGAATGGGAAGTGCTGCGCATCGGCGTCGATTTTGTCATCCGCTGCTGCGGCTGTGGCCACCGGGTCATGGTGCCGCGCCCGAAATTTGAAAAATCGGTCAGGAAAATCATCCGTCGTGCCACACCGGAACAAGATGGGTAAATTTTTTGAAAAAGGGCTTTTTATTTGCTGTGATTTGTGCTACAATTCTAATCAGTCGTTCTTCATTGCTTTACTTTGGTAAAGCGATAAAGAAATAAAGTAAATACATAGTATGCAAGGAGTGCATAAAGATGCTCAGTAATACACTGGATGGAGTCAAGATGCTCCATCACGATGAAATGCGGAATTATGACCGCATCCAGGGGAAACTCGTGTCGGTCATCATGAATCACGGCTGCAAAATCATCGAAACGCCAAGTTTTGAAGATTATGATGTATACCAGCATTACTTTCCCCAGCTGCGCCAGCAGATGGTCAAGACCATCGATACGGACGGCCGGGTCCTGGTCCTGCGGCCCGATGTGACCGTACCTCTCGTCGAAACGGCAGCGCGGGAATTTCCCCGGGCCAACCAGCTCCTCAAATTCGGCTATGTCAGCACCGTATTCCGGGAATATTTTGGCCGGTCCACCTATGGCAAGGATTTCCTTCAGGGCGGCATTGAAATCCTCGGTGATCCCAGTCCCGAATGCGATGGGGAAGTCATCGTCATGGCGGCGGAAATCCTCAAAGCCGTCGGCGTGGAACATATCCGCATTGACATGGGGACGGCGGCTTATACCCAGGCCCTGTTCGACGGACTGCCCCTGGAAGAAGCTCAGAAGCAGACACTGCGCCAGTATATGGCAGAGCGCAATCTCGTC
>NZ_ONTA01000313.1:0-2028 GCF_900320625.1 Megasphaera sp. DJF_B143 | reverse complement strand
TGACGTATCGTGGCTCCATTTTGATGACGATGCAGAGTACGAAAAAGTGCTGACGTATAAAGCCGAAGATATGGTACCGTATATTGCGGCCCATCCGTACGTAGATAATGTCAAACCGCTGTCCGAACTGGAAGGAATGAAAGTAGATAAAGTATTCATCGGTTCCTGTACGAATGGAAGGCTGCAGGATCTGGCAGCTGCCGCCCGCATACTGGACGGACATCATATTGCACCTCATATCGAACTGCTCATCACCCCGGCATCGCGGTCGATTTTTAAACAGGCCATTGCTCTGGGGTATATAAAAATATTTATTCAGGCCGGCGCTATGGTGACTCATCCCTATTGCTCGCTCTGTGAAGGCAGAAGTGGCGGCTTGTTGTCTGATGATGAAATATTACTTGGAACGAATAACCGGAATTTTCTGGGCCGTCTGGGCAGTCCGAAATCAAAAACATACCTGGGTTCACCAGTTGTAGCGGCTGCCACGGCTGTTGCTGGTCATTTAATACATCCCGCTGATTTAAAATAGGAGAGATACTATGGAATTTAATATACAGGAATGGAATGGCGTGTCATCTACATCGTTATCAGATGCCATGGAAGGATGCCAGACGATGGCTGCTGCTATTAAACCACTGGATAAACGGATGACCGTTACAGGACCGGCTTACACCATACAAGTCGTTAAAAATGATTGTTCTGTTGTATTTAAAGCATTGCGGGAAGCTCCCAAAGGCGCTGTCCTTGTCATCGCTGCCCATGGAACAACCGATGCAGCGTTCCTGGGAGAAATTGTCGTGACTATTGCCAGAAAACAGGGGCTGGCAGGTATCGTCATTGATGGATGCGTTCGTGATAGTCAGGCCATTGCCAGTGGTGATTTTCCTGTTTTTGCCCGCGGTATCACGCCGAAAAGTCCCCCTGTCAATTATCTGGGACGAGTACAACAGACAGTTGTCTGTGCCGATACGCTTATCCGTCCCGGAGACATTATTTATGGCGATGCTGATGGTGTCGTCGTCATTCCTGCCGATAAAACGGCAGAAGTCCTGAAAAACGCAAAGGCTAAAGAAGAAAAAGACCGTTGGAAGATGGATACTGTTATTCCTGATCTGGCCGCACTAGATGAATTTCTTGCCAAAGCCTGTGGAGAAAGGTAAGTATAGAGACGAAAAAAGACTGTTTTTACCGATTTATTATGCTAAAATGGTAAAAACAGTCTTTTGATTTATATGTTGAGGGAGTGATGACTCATGAAAATCATGGTAACGGGAATTGGCGGTATCGGTGGATATATGGCATCTTTTTTGTGTGCCTACTATGATGATGTGACTCTGATTGCCCGCCGCAAGCGGAAAGAATCTCTCATAGAAAAAGGTCTTATTCTGCACAGTGATTTTTTTGGTGAACACGTAGCTCATCCGAAAGTAACCGATGACCCGTCGTCGTGCGGCATTCAGGATGTGATTTTTGTCTGCGTCAAGAATTATTCCCTGCCGGCAGCATTACAGGCCGTGATTCCCTGCGTAGATGATCATACGATGATTGTCTGCATGCAGAACGGCGTCGATCATAGTGAGGTAGCCCGGTCTATTCTGCCGAAGGGAAAAATTATGGATTCGACTATTTACATTAATACAGAAGCCCAGGCCGATTTTTCAATCCGTCAGTCCGGGGCCTTTGCCCGCATGTATATCAGCAGTGCTGAAGGGGAATACAGTACAACTCTCCATGATCTTCTCGACCATCCGGGGCTGAAAATACGATATGCCGACGATATCCGCGTCGAAGTGTGGAACAAGTTCATCACAAACTGCGCCATCAACGTGATTACGGCCTATTATGAAGACACCTTCGCCGGCGTGTTTGCCCGTCCGCAGGGAAAAGAGGAATTCTATACGCTCCTACACGAGGCCTACACGATTGGGAAAGCCCAGGGAGTTAATCTGGCTGATGATCTGGTCGATACGATTTATCACCGCGTCATAGGACAGAAAAATCAGAATGTAACCAGCTCCCTTGCCC
>NZ_ONTA01000314.1:0-4586 GCF_900320625.1 Megasphaera sp. DJF_B143 | reverse complement strand
GCCCGGACACTGCCCAGTGTGGCAGATGCGCCGGAATATGCCTTTATTGGCGGGACGAAGGGGAATATACCGGCTATACTGGATGAAATATACCGCAAGAACCGGGCCTGCCGCATCGTCATGACGGCTATCACTGTAGAAACACTGGCGGCGGTCACGGCGTATTATGCAGGCCGACCGGACTATACGCTGGATATCACCCAGGTCATGACGGCCCGGTCCCGTCGTGTAGGCAGCAGCCATATGATGATGGCCCAGAATCCCGTGTATATTATGACAGCCGCCTATGATCCCGTCCCGGGCGGAGAAAGGAGTTCGTCATGCCTATAACGGACCTGCCACGACTCATGGTTGCCGCTGCCAGCAGTGGCAGTGGCAAGACGACCGTCGTCTGTACACTCCTGGAACTGCTGCGCCGGCGTTCCTGTCAGGCCGCCGCCTTTAAAAGCGGTCCCGATTATATCGACCCCATGTTCCATAGGCGCGTACTGGATACGCCGTCGTATAATCTCGATCTGTTCCTCCTGGGACGGAACGAACCGGGCCGGGAGACAGCCTGCCGCATTCTCGGGCGGCATGGCCGACAAAAGGAGATTGCCATACTGGAAGGAGCCATGGGGTATTACGACGGCATCGGTATGGGCAGTGAAGCCAGTGCCTATGAACTGGCTTCTGCGACGGGAACGCCGGTCGTACTCGTCGTCGATGGCCGGGGCAGTGCCCTGACACTGGCGGCGGTTCTCAAAGGGATGGCGGCATTCCGCAAAGACAGCCGGATTGCCGGTTTCATAGTCAACCGGGTAAAACCCATGGTGTATGCCCGTTACCGCCGTGCCTGGGAAGGGGAATCGGGACTCCGGTCGCTGGGGTATCTGCCGGACATGCCGGACTGTACCTTTTCCAGCCGTCATCTGGGATTGGTGACGGCTTCTGAAATCGCCGATTTACAGGATATACTGCGGAAATTAGGGGATGCAGGAAGAATGAGCCTGGATTGGAGTGCTATGATGGGACTGGCCCGGACGGCGCCGCCCCTTTCCTGGAAAGAACCGGACATGGCGGCTCCGGCTGATACGGTGCGTCTGGCCATCGCACGGGATGAGGCGTTCTGTTTCTACTATGAAGACAGTCTGGATACCTTACGGTCGTACGGGGCGGAGCTGATTCCCTTCAGTCCGCTCCACGATGGAAGCCTGCCCGATTGTGACGGCCTCTATCTGGGTGGCGGCTATCCGGAGCTGTATGCACAGAATCTGAGCCGCAATGGGAGCATGTCCGCATCAATCCGGCAGGCCATCAGGCAGGGCATGCCCTGTCTGGCCGAATGCGGGGGATTCATGTATCTCCATGACTATTACCGCTGCCAGGACGGGCAGCTGCTTCCCTGGGCTGGCGTCATTTCCGGCGAAACCTATATGACAGGCGGCCTGCGCCATTTTGGCTATGTGACCCTGGAAGCCCGGACCGACACCTTGCTGCTGCCCCGCGGTAAAACCCTGACGGCCCATGAATTTCACTATTCCGGTAGTACGGCTTCCGGTTCGTCCTGTACCGCTTATAAGGCCGGGAGCAGCCGCCAGTGGCAGGCTGTTGTGGCCAGTGGGCGGCTATTTGCCGGGTATCCCCACATTCATTTCAGCGGCTGTCCGGACTGTGCATCCCGCTTTATCGGGGCCTGCCGCCAATTCAGAAAGGAACGAATGCGATGAAAGTAGAACACATCCTGCCGGCTGATATCGAACGGCGCAGTATGGAAATCATAGAAGAGGAACTGGGGGACATCATCCTGCCTCCCGATGAAAAAGACATCATCAAGCGCGTCGTCCATACGACGGCCGATTTTGACTATGTACGGAACCTGCGCTTCAGTCCCAGCGCCGTCCGGCGCGGACTGGAAGCTCTGAAGCGTGGCTGTACGATCGTCACCGATACGAATATGGCCTGTATGGGCATCAGCGCGCCGGGACTGAACAAACTGGGAGCTGGCAAAGTGTGTTACATGGCCGACAGTGATGTAGCACAGGCGGCCAGAGAACAGGGGACGACGCGGGCGCAGGCATCGATGGATAAAGCGGCAAAGCTCACCGGTCCCCTGATCATCGCCGTCGGTAATGCGCCTACGGCCTTATTGCGCCTGAAAGAGCTCATAGAATCCGGACGGATCAATCCGGACCTGATCATTGCCGTGCCGGTAGGATTTGTCAACGTCGTCTATGCCAAAGAAGAAATCATGAAAGCCGGCGTCCCGTACATCACGGCCCTGGGACGCAAAGGCGGCAGCAACGTCGCCGCGGCTATCTGCAATGCCCTGATTTATACACTGACGCGCCAGTCCTGATACGCTGGCAGAAAAGAGGGGATTTTATGAATTGGAAAGTCGTTCTGGCTATTCTGACCTGCAACATCCTCTTTATGTCATTCAGCTATACGATGCTCATTCCCTTCCTGCCGATCTATCTCACGGACGAATTGGGCGTTCTGCCGGGAGATGTCCACCTCTGGTCGGGCATCGTATTTTCCTCCACTTTTCTGGTCAGTACCATCATGGCACCCATCTGGGGAAAGCTGGCTGATGCCCACGGAAAAAAGCCTATGGCTATCCGGTCCTGTCTGTTTTTGTCGCTCAGCTATTTCTGCGGCGGCCTGGTCACCTCACCGGAACAGCTGACACTCATGCGGCTCCTCCAGGGGTTTGCCTACGGATTGTGGCCTATGGATCTGGCCATTATGACACTCTATGCTCCCGAAGACAAGCTTGGGTTCTGCCTGGGGACCATGCAGGGGGTCATGACGGCCGGCAGCGTCCTGGGACCGCTGTTTGGGGGCATCCTGTCCGATTTGTTCGGCATGCGCTTTTCTTTCTTTATCGCCGCCTTTTTCCTCTTTATAAACGGCCTCATGTTCATCTTTTTTATTAAAGAGCCGCCTGATCCGGCAAAGGACGAAGCCGGAAAGACGCGCCACCTGTCCCAGTTAGACGTATTGCGTCAGCCCCTCCTGCGCAATATGCTGGTATGCGGAGCACTGATCCAGATGGTCATTTTCATCCTCCAGCCCGTCCTGTCTACGTATATCACCGGTCTGGCCGGTGATATTCCCAATCTGGCCCTTACGACAGGATTCGTCATTTCCCTGTCCGGTGTTTCCGGTGCCATCGCCGCGCCGCTGTGGGGAAAGGCAGGGCAGAAGAAAGGCTTTATCCGCATCCTCACCGTATCGATTTTTGTCACCGCTATGGGAGAAGCCCTGCAGGGCCTTCCCAATACGCTGGCAGCCTTTTCCGTGACTCAGTTCACTATCCGCCTCTGCTTTTCCGGCATCAATCCGGCTCTCAACGCCATCATGGCCCAGCATACGCCGCCAGACTTCAAAGGACGTATTTACGGTCTGCTGTTTACGGCCCAGCAGCTCGGATCCATGGCCGGCCCTCTTCTGGGAGGAGCTCTTGCGACCTGGTGGGGCATGAAATCTATCTTCTTCGTTATGTCGGCTATCCTCCTGGCGGCCAGTTTCTGGCTCTACCGCACCTATCACAACGAGGACCCGAAACCGGTGTGGTTCTGAGTGGTTTTTAAAGGAAATGAGCCTTCCGGATAAAAAAAGACTGCCTTCATCAGATTCCCGTCGCCGTGTTTCCTGGGTAACGGTCTGAATCCGATTCAAGGCAGTCTTTTCTGCGCTGGTATGTCTTTATATATTAAAATACGATTTTGACCCGTTCGTCGATGGGCAGTTTTTCAATCGGTCCCGGCTGGCTCAGAGGCTGGCCGAAGGGCATCTGGGCGATGAGCTGCCACGAGGCCGGTACGTCGAATTCACTGGCCAGGGCTTCGTCGATGAGCGGGTTGTAGTGCTGCAGGTTGGCAGCCAGGCCCATATTGGCAAAGAGTGTCCACAGGGCATACTGCATCATGCCGTTGGCCTGCTGGGCCCATGTGGGGAAGTTGGCGGCATACAGGGGGAACTGTTCCTGCAGCTTTTTCACGACATCCGTATCGTCATAATAGAGGATGGTGCCGTAAGCGGCGGCAAAGGAATCGATTTTCTTTTCCGTATTGGCAAATGCTTCGGCCGGTACGACTGCCCGGAGGGTGTCTTTGGTTATCTGCCATATTTTGTCATGAGCACTGCCGTAGGCAATGATAATGCGGCCGGACTGCATATTGAAAGCTGACGGGACTTCCCGGACGACCGCTTCGATGCGGGCCGTGATTTCTTCCTGGGGCAGGGTGACATCCTTTCCCAATGTATAATTCGTACGACGTTTGGCGAACATCTGCTGTACTGTTTTTTCCATGGTATCACCTCATCATGAATATGTAATAAATAACGATTATTTATTATGTATAAAGTATACCAAAAATATCCACATAAGGCAAGCTATAATTGCAATGCCTGGATAAAACTTTCTCCCAGACTGGACAGGTATCGTCCTTTGGGCCAGATGGCGGCGATGCGCGTGCGCAGGGACGGTTCGTCAATAATCTTCACGCTCAGATTGTCATGGGCTGCCAGATATACGGCAGAAGCGGGCGTGACAGCGATGCCCAGACCGGCGTTGGCCCATAGGATGGTCGTACGGGCAT
>NZ_ONTA01000316.1:0-5354 GCF_900320625.1 Megasphaera sp. DJF_B143 | reverse complement strand
GCGAACATACAGTCCCGGCAGGATTTCTTCCACCAGGTTGTGCAGCATCAGGTTAAGCAATATACAGCTGATATCTGACGCAGCAAGACCGGTCTGTATGACCAGCTGCTCCACAGGCAGGGCCTGCGATTCCTGAAGTGCCTCATAGATCTTCCGCTCCGCATCAGACAAGGTACAGACAAAGGTACAGACAGACTTGCCTTTCTCTGATTCCACATGCTGCCAGCCGTATTCCTCCAGTACATCAGCTGCACCGGTCAGGATAATGGCTCCGTTCCGCAAAAGCGCATGAGTTCCCTGACTCATGGTAGAAAAAATACTGCCCGGCACAGCAAAGACGTCCCGTCCTTCTTCCAGAGCGAAATCGGCCGTAATTAATGCTCCGCTCCGCGCTGCCGCTTCGACGACGATGACACAGCGGGCCATCCCGGCAATGATCCGGTTGCGGGCTGGAAAATTACATGCCAGCGGCTCCACGCCGAAGGAAAACTCACTGACAACGGCACCGCCGGCATCGCAGATTTCCTGGAACAGGCGCCGGTTTTCCGGAGGATACGTCCGGTCCAGGCCATTGGCAACGACGGCAATTGTCCTGCCTCCACCTCGGAGTGCACCTGTATGGGCCCGCGTATCAATGCCTCTGGCTCCCCCGCTGATAACAAAAACGCCCTGCCGGGCTAATTGCTCCGACAGGGTATGGGCAGCATTCAGACCATACGGAGTAGCCTTGCGGGCTCCGACGAGAGCTGCTGTTTTATTATTCTGTGGCAGTATCCCCTGATAAAACAGGACGGCTGGCGCATTGTATGTCTGCCTGAGCAGTTCCGGATATGCTTTCTCCTGAAAGGTCACCAGATGTACCTGTCGTGAACGGAGCAGCCGTTCCTGCTCATCCCAGTCAAAGTGGTTGCGGGAAGTGTTGATGTAGCCGGCTTTCTGCGCACTGCCAAAGTGAGAAATAATATTCCGTATGCGCCTTGCTCCCAGGCCTTTTATCGATTGCCATGCTGCCATATACCGGCGTTCTTCCATGAGGTTCGCCGTTTCCACTGGCGTCACATCCTTTGCAGTTTATTTCTATAACTCAGCGCTTCGGCTACATGCTCCTGCCCTATTTCATCGCTTTCTCCCAAGTCAGCTATCGTACGGGATACCTTGATGATCCGGTCGTAACTGCGCGCACTGAGTTTAAATTTATCAAATACCTCCTGCAGAAGCCTTCTGGCCTGTTCCGTCACACAGCACGTTTCCCGGATTGCCCGGTGTCCCATGTGGGCGTTGCAGAACATACCAAATGGCCGCAGTCGCTCTACCTGCCGTTCCCTGGCCGCCAGGACGCGCTCCCGGATTACACCGGACCCTTCCTGTGCCTCATCGGACACGAGTTCACGGTATAAGGGCCGCTCGACGCGGACATGCAGATCAATCCGGTCCAGCAACGGCCCGGAAATTTTCCGCACATAACGGCGGATTTCCCCAGGCGTACAGGTACAAAGCTGGTCAGACCCGTAATTGCCGCAGGGACAGGGATTCATGGCGGCTATGAGCATATATTGGGCCGGATAGGTCAGGGAAGCGTGGACGCGGGCGATGTGCACGACGCCATCTTCCAGGGGCTGACGCATAACTTCCAGTACGGAGCGGGGAAACTCCGGCAGTTCATCCAGAAATAGGACGCCATTATGAGCCAGTGTAACCTCTCCCGGCCGCGGAATCGTGCCGCCACCGATGAGGCCGTTGACAGAAATCGTGTGATGAGGGCTGCGGAATGGCCGTTCTGTAATCATACGGTTCTGATGGAACAGTCCCGCTACGGAGTAAATTTTCGTCACTTCCAGTGATTCTTCCGTATTCATAGGCGGCAGTATGGTCGGCAGACGTTTGGCCAGCATGGTCTTGCCGGCCCCCGGAGGTCCGATCATGAGTACGTTATGCCCGCCGGCGGCAGCAATTTCTAACGCCCGTTTGGCCAGGAATTGTCCCTGTACCTCGGAAAAGTCAATGGTATATTCCGGCCTTATTTCCTGCTGGTCATCGGACGATACGACCACTTCCAGCCGTTCTATATCGTTCAGATGCTGTATGACATCGCGCAATGTGCGGACTGCATAGACCGTCATTTTACGGCACAACAAAGCTTCCGCCGCATTTTCTTCACTGATAAAAACCGTATGAAACCCGGCAGAAGCTCCTTTCAGAATCATCGAAAGAAGTCCCTTTACGGGCCGGATATGTCCATCCAGAGATAATTCCCCGATAAACAGGCAGCCTGCCGTTTTTTCTGCCTGTATCTGCCCACTGGACACCATGATGCCGACAGCAATGGCTATATCCAGTCCGGTACTGTCTTTTTTGAGCTCAGCCGGCGCCAGATTCATGGTAATCCGCCGCATAGGGAATTCATACCCGCTGTTTTTCATAGCCGAACGGACCCGCTCTTTCGATTCTTTGACAGATGTCGCTGCCATTCCGACGATTTCAAATCCGGGAAGTCCGTTGGCGATATCCGTTTCTACGGTAATAATGTTGCCCATGAGTCCCAGCGTCGTCGCTCCATATACACTTGCAAACATAGGAATACCCTCACATCCCCGGCCAGAACGCATGCCGGATATGATGAAGCCGCAGCGCCCCTCCCGGACCCGGCATGACTTCGATGACATCAAACCGGCACGGCACATCCCATAACCGGTACCGTGCCATATAGGACTGGGCCGTTATTTTTAATTTAAACTGTTTATGCTGTGCTACGGCCTCTGCCGGATATCCGTAACACAAGGAACGCCTCGTCTTCACTTCAACGAACACAATCGTATCGCAATCGCGGGCAATAATATCGATTTCCCCCAGCCGGGTCCGGTAATTGCGTTGCAGGATACGATATCCGCACTGGCGCTTCAGGTAAAGGGCAGCCCGCTCTTCTCCCGCCTTCCCCAGTTCTTTTTCCGGATCACTCATAATAACCTGTCTCCTTTATCCATTCCTTTCCCATATATGATACCAACGGAAGATTAACATTACCTGAAAATACGATGAGCTCTACATTAGAAAAAAACGGTTTTATTAAAAGTAAATTAGAATTCCCGCATTTCCCTTGCTTTTTTTCATGATTTATGATTTCCCCTGCGGATGAGTATATTTATACTTCTATTTATGATACAATGTCACATATCTCAAAAAAAGGAGCCCTGTCCCATGATAAAAGGCATCAACGTCTACTACATATACTTCATGCTCAGTCAGGTCATCTGGGGAGTCCTGCCGGCATTCTGGATTCTGCTGCGCGATCTATCTCCCCTGTATACACTGGCATCACGCATCGTCTGGTCCTCCGTCCTTTGCTTTATCCTGATCATGCACAAGCATCTCCTGTCCAATCTGACAGGGCTTTGCCATCAGCGGAAGCAATGGCCGTATATAGCCGGTGCCTGCCTGCTCGTTACCATCAACTGGGGGGCGTTTATCTACGCCATGACCCGTGGCTTCATCCTCCAGGCAAGTCTGGCTTATTTCATCAATCCCATTGTGGTCATCTTTTTTGGCGGCCTGATTTTTCATGAAACCATCAGTCTGATGCAGAAATTATCCATGTTCCTGGCGGCTTCCGGCCTGGTGCTGGCATTCTGCTTATACGGCCAGGTCCCCTATTTGTCATTCATCATCTGCCTGTCCTGGGCATCGTACAGTCTCCTGAAGAAAAAAATCGTCCTCGACAGTCAGGTTTCCGTTTTTATTGAATCGTTCTCCATGGTACCGCTGTCCCTGTTATTCATCTGTTTCAGTGAAATGCACGGTACAGGGGCTATCGGGACATTTCACGGCCTACAGTGGCTTCTGCTTCCGGCAACGGGCATTGTCACGGCCATTCCCATGATGCTCTTTACAGCCGGCGTCAAAGGCGTTCCTATCACCGTCTCTGGCATCCTCATGTACTGCTCACCCAGCATCACTCTGGTAATCGGCCTGCTGAGCGGTGAAGTCATGACACGGCCGATGCTGGTCGCCTTTATATTCGCCTGGATAGCCGTCGCCATCTATATCACCGGGATTTACCGCACGATGAAACAGATACACAGCCGGGAGGGGGTGCAGGCTATCCGTTCCCATACACAGGAAATACATAAATAATACAGATCCGGCTGATTTTCACATAACGGAGCGCCTGTTTTATGGTATACTAAATACTAGAATGGTAAGCAATTCTCCCTGGAGAGGGACAAAAAAATACTACATTATCTATCGAGGGTGATTCTATGTTTAATCTGCATGTACCTACGCGCGTTCTCTTTGGCTGTGGCCAGCTCAATGAGCTCCATGCACAGCCTATGCCCGGCAAAAAAGCCATGATTATCGTATCCAATGGCAAATCCGTAAAGGTCAATGGCTATCTGGCCCGCACGGAAGAACAACTCCGTCAGGCCGGCGTAGAAACGGTCCTCTATGATAAGATTGAAGCCAATCCATTGCGCCAGACCGTAACGGCAGGCGGACAAATGGCAGCTGCTTCCGGTGCTGACTTTCTCGTCGCCCTCGGTGGCGGCAGTGTCATCGACGCCTCCAAGGGCATTGCCGTCGTGGCAACGAATGGCGGTGACGTCTGGGATTACATTACCAACGGTACCGGCAAGGGAATGCCTATCAAAAAAACTCCGCTTCCCATCATTGCCATTACAACTACGGCAGGCACGGGATCAGAAACCGACATGGGTGGCGTCATTACCAATCAGGAAACAAAAGAAAAAACGCCGATTAAAGGGCCCCAGCTCTTCCCGCAGCTCGCCATTATCGATCCGGAACTCATGGCATCCGTACCTCCCCGTTTCACCGCCTATCAGGGATTCGATGCCCTGTTCCACAATATCGAAGGATACATTGCCAATAAATCCAGCCTTATGAGTGAAATGATCGCCCTTACGGCGATTGAGGCCATCAGCCAGTATCTTCCCATTGCCGTTGCGGATGGAAAAAATCTGACAGCCCGCGAAAAAGTGGCATTCGGCAGCTATCTGGGTGGCCTGGAAATGGTCGTATGCTCCACCGTAAGCGAACATTCCATGGAACATTCCCTCAGTGCCTTCCATCAGGAACTTCCCCATGGCGCCGGCCTGATCATGCTCAGCGAAGCTTATTTCACCTATTTTATTGAACATCACGTCTGTGACGGCCGTTTCATCCGCCTGGCTCAGGCTCTGGGTATGACCGAAGCAACAGAACCGAAGGATTTCATCACAGCCCTGCTGCGGCTGCAGAAAGACTGTGGCGTAGCTGATCTGAAGATGTCCGATTACGGCATTACTCCCGATGAATTTCCTCAGATGGCCCGCATTGCCAAATCGGCTATGGCCTTCCTGTTC
>NZ_ONTA01000318.1:0-3329 GCF_900320625.1 Megasphaera sp. DJF_B143 | reverse complement strand
TAAACCTATGAACCGGATTCCGGCTTTCGTGCGGCGTCCTATCGAAATAACCCAGATGGTGGCGAAGGACCATGCCGACATAGCCAGTGCAGAGAGTATTAAAGCGTATTTCGACCAGCTCCATTATACGCTTGGCGAAGACCAGCTGGACAGTAAAGATGTGTTAAAACGATTAGAAGTGAATAAACCGGCCTTTACAGAGATTGCAAAAGATTTCAAACTGATAGAAGAAGACAGCCGGACCGTTTTTATTCCCATAGATGATGACCTGGACAACCAGAAAATCCTGGCACAATTGAGAAGCGGTGTTTGCAACCGGTCCATACTCCGTAAGGCGAATCAATATATGGTCGGCGTCTATGAGAATCAGTTCAGGAAACTAGAGGAAACGAATAAGCTGGAAGCGTTGGAGTTTGGATTGTACGTACTAACGGATCCGGCAGCATATGATCCGGATACGGGGCTCGTCGTCAATATGGAAGATGGAATAGGCATCTTTTTATAAATTAGGGAGATGATGATATGGCAATACGAGTAGAAGTTTGGGGAGATTATGCCTTATTCTCCCGGCCGGAAATGAAAACAGAACGCGTCAGTTATGATGTCATGACGCCGTCTGCGGCACGAGGCATCATTGAGGCGATTTATTGGCATCCCGGACTCAAATGGATTATTGATAAAATCTATGTTCTCAGTCCTATCCGGTTCACCAATATCCGCCGCAATGAAGTCAAGGCAAAGGCCAGCGCCAGAGCGGCCAAGCAGGCGATGACTAAGAAAAATGTGGACTTGTATTTGAGTACGAAAGAAGAAATCCAGCAGCGGGCTTCTATGGTACTGTGCAAGGTGCATTATGTCATCGAAGCGCATTTTGAACTGACCGATAAGGCCAATGCTTCTGACAATGCTGGAAAGTTCCAGGATATCATCCGCCGCCGCTTGAAGCGGGGACAATGTTATCATACGCCTTATTTTGGCTGCCGGGAATTTCCTGTCAATTTCCGGGAATACGAATTTGACAGTGTGCCGACAGCCTATGCCGGGGAAGATAAGGAATTAGGCTATATGCTGTATGACATGGATTATTCCGATTTACAGCACATACGGCCTATGTTCTTCAAAGCGACCTTACATAATGGGGTCCTGGATTTGCGGGATTGTGAGGTGCACTCATGATTTTACAATCGTTGGTAGCGTATTATGAAACCTTAGCCCGGCAGGGAGCTATTGCCAAGCCGGGGTGGGGGGACTATAAGATTTCCTATGCTGTCAATCTGAATCAGCAGGGCGAAGTCATCGGAATCCTATCCTTAGAAAAAGAAGTGATGCGGGGGAAAAAGACGGTATCCGTGCCTACGGTCCATATGCTGCCGGAAGGCGTGAAAAAATCATCGGGTATCCGGCCGCAGTTCCTGTGGGCCAATGCCGCTTATTGCCTGGGGCTGCCTAAAGACATGAAGACAGCGGATATGGCAGAAGATGCGGCAGCCAAATGGGAAAAAGAGAAAAAACGGAGTATAGCTTGTTTTGAAGCGATGAAAAAATATCATTTGGATATCTTAGAAGCTGTCCACACGCCGTCAGCAGAGGCATTGAAGCGGTTCTTTACGATGTGGAAGCCGGAAACAGCAGAAAATCATCCCGTGTTGAAACCCTATCTGGCCACCAACCTGTTGACAGCCAATGTAATGTATGCCGTCGAAGGTGTCTTTGTCAAAGATGATGAACCCATCAGGGCTGCCTGGGATGCCCATTATAATCAGCCATCTGCTGATGCTGTCGAAGGGCAGTGTTTGGTCACGGGGAAAATAGCGCCCATTGCCCGCATCCATCCCAATATCAAAGGCGTCCGCGGCGCTCAGTCCTCAGGAGCTTCCTTAGTATCTTTCAACGCAGATGCTTTTGAATCATACGGTCATTCAGGGGGGCAGTGCTATAATGCCCCTGTCAGCGAACATGCCGCTTTTGCCTATACGACGGCATTGAATCAGCTTATTGCCGATGAAAAGCACTGTAAGGTCATTGGCAATACGACCGTTGTCTATTGGGCAGCCGAGGGGGAAGAAGCCTATCAGGATTTGCTTCATAGCGCCGTTTTTGAAGATGACGATGCCATCGACGATGAGACCCTGGATGCCTTGTTTTCGCATATCCAAAACGGGATGCCCTTTGATTTTCACGGTGTCCCCATCCACCCGGATACGCCTTTTTATATCCTGGGACTGTCTCCCAATGCGGCAAGGCTTTCGGTCCGCTTTTTCTTGCAGGACACATTCGGTCATTTTATCGACCATGTGCGCAGGCATTATGAGAGACTGGAAATCGTTATGCCTCAGCGTCATCGGGCCTACCTGCCATTATGGAGACTGTTGGGGGAAACGGTAAATAAAAAAAGTAAAGATAAAGCAGCATCCCCGCTTCTGGCAGGGGCTGTGATGCGCAGCATCCTCTCGGATACGCCTTACCCGCAGGCTTTATACAATAGCGTCATGTTGAGAGTCAAAGCAGACCAGGATGATAAAGATAAGCATATCTATAAAATTAGTGCCGAAAAAGCCGCCATCATCAAGGCTTGTTTATTGAAGAATTTTCCGAAAGGAGAGGAAGTAACTGTGGCATTGAATGAAGAAAGTACGAATACGGCCTATGTATTAGGCCGACTGTTCTCTGTATTGGAACAAATTCAGGAAAAAGCCCATGAAAAAGATAATGGACGCGGTAAGGTTCCCGACTCAGAAAAGAATCGGAAAGGAATAAATAGCACGATTAAGGATCGATTTTTTAATAGTGCGGCTGCGACCCCGGGATGGGTATTTCCAATTTTGTTGAAAATGGCCAATCACCATTTACGCAAATTGAATGATAGAAAGGGCTTAAAAATTACTCTTGAAAAAATGGTCACAGAATTGGAAGGGAAAATCGAGATGAATGGCCAGCCTATTCCGGCGCGGATGAATTTGAACGATCAAGGCTTATTTATTTTAGGCTATTACCATCAGACCCAGAAACGGTATATGAAAAAGGAGGAAAAATAAGATGTCCGAACCCATTAAGAATCGCTATGAATTTACCATCCTGTTTGACGTAGAAAATGGCAATCCCAATGGAGATCCCGATGCCGGCAATATGCCGCGCGTAGACCCGGAAACCGGATACGGCCTGGTTACCGATGTCTGCTTGAAGCGTAAGATACGCAATTGCATTGAAACGATTTGCGAAGACCAGCCTGGCTATCGCATTTACGTCAAAGAAGGCGTTCCTTTGCAGCGCAGTGACAAAGAAGCGTTAACCTACGTGGGCATTGATGAAAAGACGGATATAAAAAAGAT
>NZ_ONTA01000319.1:0-2194 GCF_900320625.1 Megasphaera sp. DJF_B143 | reverse complement strand
AGATATGTAAGACGCGGAGAGCTGTCCGAGCGGCTGAAGGAGCATGATTGGAAATCATGTATAGGGCGAACGCTCTATCGTGGGTTCGAATCCCACCCTTTCCGCCATTGATTTGTGGGAGCAATGAGAAATGTTTCCTAACGTTTATAATCGCTTAATCATGCGGATTGTGGGCGATTTTGATAACGAAAGAATGTTTCCCATTGCTCTTTTTTTGTACCCTTTTTGCGCACTTTACGGCAGGAAAGGCCAGCCGTCGGCAGCTGGCGGCCAGCAGCCGGCTCTGCGGACAGAGATTCTTTGCCGTCCCTGTGAAGGGAAGGTGCCCGTCAGGGCGGAAGGTATGATGAAGAAAGGCCATCGGCGCTGCCAGAAAGAATGGGAGCTCTTGCTGTCAGCTTATAACAAACATGCATAAAATGGTACAATTATACTACTTGATTTTGTCCATACAGGGGGTATAATGATATAAATATCCCATATGGGGAAAAGAGAATGAGAGACCGGCAGATACAGGGTCCGGTTTAGAGTTGTCGTATTGATAAGGAGGATAAACATGGCTATTTATATCAACGAACCGTCACACACTTTTAATGAATATCTTTTGATTCCCGGGTATTCATCGAGTGAGTGTATGCCGGCGAATGTATCTCTCAAAACGCCTCTCGTAAAATATAAAAAAGGGGAAAAGCCCGCGATTGAAATGACGATCCCCATGGTTTCCGCTATTATGCAGTCCGTTTCCGGTGAAAAACTGGCCGTTGCCCTGGCAAAAGCTGGCGGCGTGTCGTTCATTTACGGCTCCCAGACCATCGAACAGGAAGCGGCTATGGTTGCCAAAGTCAAGGCCTATAAATCGGGCTTCGTACCCAGTGATTCCAACGTCAGCCCGGATATGACCATGGCTGCTGTGGTAGCTCTCAAGAAAAAGACCGGCCATTCCACTGTCGCCGTTACCTCCGATGGCACCGTCAATGGCAAGCTCGTCGGTATCGTCACCAGCCGTGATTACCGCGTGAGCCGTATGGATCCGGCTACTCCCGTCAGAGATTTCATGACACCCCTTGAAAAGATGATTTATGCCAAAAATGGCGTTACTCTCGGCGAAGCCAATGACATCATCTGGGATAAGAAACTCAATGCTCTGCCAATCGTCAATGAAGACGGAACGCTCAATTCTTTCGTATTCCGCAAGGACTATGCCGATCATAAAGAAAACCCGGGCGAACTCCTCGACGAAAAGAAACGTTATATCGTCGGCGCCGGGATCAATACCCGCGATTATGCCGAACGGGTACCGGCCCTTCTGGCAGCCGGTGCGGATGCCCTCTGCATCGATTCCTCCGAAGGTTTCTCGGAATGGCAGAAGCTGACTCTCCAGTGGATCCGCCAGCATTATGGCGATTCGGTCAAAGTCGGGGCCGGCAATGTCGTAGACCGGGATGGCTTCAACTTCCTGGCTGAATGCGGCGCTGATTTCATCAAAGTCGGTATCGGCGGCGGCTCCATCTGTATTACCCGTGAAACGAAAGGTATCGGCCGCGGTCAGGCTACGGCTCTTATCGAAGTCTGCAAAGCCCGTGACGAATACTTTGAAAAGACTGGCGTATACATTCCGGTCTGCTCCGACGGCGGCATCGTATACGACCACCACATCACACTGGCTCTGGCCATGGGCGCTGATTTCGTCATGCTTGGCCGGTATTTCGCCCGCTTCGACGAAAGCCCGACGGAAAAAGTCATGATCGGCGGTACCTACGTCAAAGAATACTGGGGCGAAGGTTCCAACCGTGCCCGCAACTGGCAGCGGTATGACCTGGGCGGTGACAAGAAGCTGTCCTTCGAAGAAGGCGTCGATTCCTACGTCCCCTATGCCGGTCCGCTCAAGGAAAACGTGGAAAAGACAACCAGCAAGATTAAATCGACCATGTGCAACTGCGGTGCCCTGACCATTCCGGAACTGCAGCAGAAAGCCAAGATTACCCTCGTTTCGGCAACGTCCATCGTAGAAGGCGGCGCCCACGACGTCATCCGCAAGGAAAAGAATACGACAGATAAATAATCATGTAAATACCAACAGGCCTGTCCCCGCGACAGGCCTGTTTTTTTTAGGGGGAAAAGATAGTTTGAAGAGAAAAGATAGTGGTCGGTGAACAATGGTTAGTGGGAAGGGAGAAAAAAGGCAGTTTGATGT
>NZ_ONTA01000320.1:0-4789 GCF_900320625.1 Megasphaera sp. DJF_B143 | reverse complement strand
CTCCCCGCCAAAACGCCGTGCGAATTCACCCGTGAGAAAATTGGCATGGGTTTCACTCCCTTCGCCGATACCTCCCACCAGGGGAACAAAGGTACAATGGACCGGTTCCAAATTCCCGCACTCTGCTTTTATCGTCTGCAGCAGTGTCCATCCCATAGAAATCCCAACGTAATCGCCGTTGTGCAGCACCCGTGCCAGATAGGATAAAGCCGCACTTCCCAGGGCGCTGCAGCCAACTTCCGCTCCGCTCTGTGCTGGACTGTCACAAACCACGATGGCTTCTTTCAGGGAAAAAGCCTCTTCGAGCTGCCGTTCCAGTTGTCCATAGGCCGTAGCATCGGGATTGACTATTTCAATGCGTACAATGCCCAGTTCCCGTCCTGATTTCAGCATCCGCGATACCGATGGCCGGGATACGCCGAAGATGTCACAAATTTCCTGCTGACTCTTTTCCTGACGGTAATACAAATCACAACATTTATATATCAGACGTGGATCATCTACTAACTTTTTCATTTGTTCAATACCTTTCCAAATGTAAACGAAACAACTATATTATACGGATAAACGCCCGGTCTGTCCAGTCTTTTTTCTTCCCCTCTTGTCAGCGGCCGTCATGAAAGGTATAGTAAGTAAGGAACAGGAATACTAATTTTTTTGTGAAAGGACACACCATGTTATCTTATACTCTCATGACCTGTGATATGGATGGCACTCTTCTCAGTGACGATGCCACCATCTGTACGCGCAATATCCAGACAATACGCCAGGCTATCGGAGCAGGGCTTCATTTCGTTCCCTGCACGGGCCGGGGCTTTGAATCGTTGAATCATATCCAGGAAACACTGGGCATTTACCAAAAACCGGGAGAATATGTCATTTCCTATAACGGGGCCCTCATTACGGAAAACAGTCATAATGACATTCTCTATGAAGACGGGCTTCCCTGGGATATTGCCAGCGCTCTTTACGACTTTGGCGTAGCTCACCATATCACCATGCATATCTACCCCTATGGCAAGGTATATTTGTATAATTACGTTCCCTTTGAACGGGCATTCCTCGAAGGGCGCATGCCCAACATAGAAACATTTGAACCATCCCTCGATTTTCTCAAAGGGCAGACAGTCTATAAAATCGTCTATATGGATCCGGATCTTCCGACACTCAACCGATACCGACAGCAGCTCGGCTCTCTCCTCGACGACGTGACAGTCAGCTACTCCAGTGACCGGTACATCGAATTCAACCATAAAAACGTCACGAAAGGAACGGCCCTGCGGAAACTGGCAGGACTGCTTCATATTCCCATCAGCCAGACGCTGGCTATTGGCGATAATATCAACGACACGGAAATGCTGAAAGCCGCGTCTTTCAGCGTCGGCGTCCACAATCTGAACGAAGCCATCCGGCCGTACTGCAACGTCGTCACAGAAGCTACCAATAACGAAGGTGCCGTCGCAGAAGCCATCGAACGATTTATTTTGAAACAATAGCAAAAACGGAGCTTACCATGAAAAAAGTACCATCATGGCAAGCTCCGTTTTTTGTTCGGATTTTCTATATACATTATCATTGCAGGTCAAGGATCATTTCCACTGTCTCCAGCTCCACAGAGGCTGAAGATACAGATAGACCGCAGCAGCCAGACTGGATACGGGAGCCGATACAGCTGCCAGTGGTACCGCTGCGGCTATGCACCAGGGAATGAGGGCTGCACTGACAATGACCGTATCTTCCAAAGCCAGCATCATGTCTTCCTTATCCTGTACCAGGTCCTGACAGATTTGCTCAGTCAGGATGACGGCCAGCGTCTGGGCGCAGGAAACCATACTGATAAAAAAGGACACAATCCAGATGCATCCAAAGGGATTGAGCCATTTTTTCAGCACCATCACACCGTGCCGGATTCCCAGAAGCAGTCCCGTACGTTCAAACAAACCGGCGTAGGTTGCCGACAGGCCAATAATGGCAATGGAAGGAAGCATCGACAATACGCCACCACCGTCGAGAAGCGCCGCCAGTGCCGGTTCGGGACAACGATATCCCGTAAGGAGCATAGGGAGGAGATCAGCCACCGCCATATGCTGGAGCGTCACGGTCAGGACAAAGGCGACGAAAATACTTAGTCCCATCGTTTTGCGCACATCCATCTGCAACAGGGAACACACAATAATCAGTATCGCCGGTATGAGCGTCAGCCAGTGCAGCTGGAACGATGAAGAAAATAAATGCCATACGTCCAGCCCCATCCCTGCACTGCTTCCGGAATGCCATCCTGCCAGTCCATAGATGACGCAGGACAGGACAAACGGTATTATAGCACGGCGTGCCATGAGCACGAGATTATGAAAGAAGTCCGTATGCGTCACGGCAGCTACCAAAAGGGCACTCGTCGAAAGGGGCGAACAGCGGTCGCCAAAAAAAGCCCCGCTCATGATGGCGCCCCCGGTCCATACCGGACTGGCTCCCAGGAAATTGGCTACAGACATACAGATGACCCCCATGGTAGCGGCCGTGCCAAATGCCGTCCCGGTGAGACAGGAAATACAGCAGTTCAGCACAAAGGTCATGACGAAGAACACTTCCGGCCGGATCATATTTCCTGCCAGCGATACAATCATGGGAATCGTGCCACCGGCCCGCCAGACCGTCGTCAGCATGCCAATCAGTACCATAACCATCAGAATGGTACTGACCGTTTTCAAGCCGCGTAAGGAATTTTGCCACAACTCTCCGGCAGGGATATGACGCCATAGGCCATAGGAAAAAAAGAATATATATCCTGCCGCCAGTGCCCAGACAACAGAAAAATGAAATATTACACAAAAAATCAGGGATACTACAAATAGTCCCAGTACCAGCCACGCCACGTAAAACACCTTCTTCAGTAAAATCCCCCACGCCTCATGAATCTGATTTTTCTGAATCGCGTCGCAGCTTATCCAGGACCTGGGCTTTTAAATCCTGCACAGCTTCTTTCAGCCACGTCTCACGCTGTGTTTCATCACCCAGACATTCCAGCGCTTTTGGAATGGCCTTGCCAAAAAGGATCTGTTCCGTCTGATAACTGCGGTACACGCCGAGCTTGCAGGCATTGGCAAAATGTTCGCAATTATGAAACAGCAGGTCATATTTTTTATTGCCAATACAGGCCCTGGCAAAGGCAATGGTTTCAGGGACCGGGCAAAGTTGTTCCTGTTCTTTCTCCGTATACTGCCGCACTTCAATGATGCCACCCTGACGAAACTCTTCCAGAGAAGTCGCCCTGATTTCCGTGTCCCACCAGTCAATGGGATTATAGTCATCATCTCCGGCAAAAGCGATGACTTCCTCATCGCTGACATAAATCCCGTGATGATAATACAATCCGCCCAGCCGGCGTACGCGTATATGATCTCCCTGCCGGGGAATCTGTATTTCCCAATGCTCCGGTGATCCATCATCGGTGAGCAGTGATACAATCGAATTCAAATCAATAGCCATAATGCCGTCTCCCTGCGTTTATGTTTTCTGGCATTATTCTACTATGATTTGTCCATTTTTCCAACTGTCTTTTTCACAGCTTCTGCCGGATTGGTAAGCCCGGGAACGGCCCCGGCAGAAACGGCCCAGATATATATACTGGCCACCGTACCATAAGGGGAATACCGTTTCTGATACCGGCAGAACAGGTCTTTGGTGATGTTCCGGTGCCGGTATATCATGCGCAGGCCCCGTAATATGGCAAGTTCCCCATAGCTCATCACAGCGGTCCGCTCCAGGCAATGAATGAGCAGCATTTCCGCCGTCCATCGGCCAATACCCGGCAGCTGGCAAAGAGTCTGGCAAAACAGGTTATCCGGCATAGCTGATACGGTCTCTGCCTGGATCCGCCCTGACACGAATTCACGGGATATTCCCTGTGTATGCTAAAAAGCAATAAAATTGTCTCACATTTTATCAAAAGTGACAAAACTGGCCATAATCAACATACTATAAATCATTGTATTAATCACGATTGCCTACATTTAACCACATTTAACCAGTTATTTTTGACGATTTTTTGACGGCAGGAACGATAAAGGGCACACCATCCATTACGGACAGTGTGCCTTCTTTTTAGTCTCCCAGTTTGAGTACAGCTTTCTTTGCAATCCCACGCATCTTGACTTTCCTGGTATCAATCTGCATCCGCTTCTCTTCTGCACTCATCTTTGGATTATCCTGTATGTCACGTATTTCCTTATTAAGCTTTGATACGGTTTTCATTGCCGTGCGCACCTGCGCTAATTCCGTTGGTACTTTTGCGCCTTTCTTACCTTTCTGGAATGCATAGCTATCACTCCGTTTGTAATCAATTTCCATCTGGTCCGACAAATCATACAGCCGGTCTACATATTCCGACCGCTGACTATCGTCGTTTCTGACAAAACTGCCAATGACGGGTAATTCATACCAATATTTAGCGGGTTCAGTCGGGCGGTCCTTACCGCGCAATGATTCAATTGGCTTATCCAATGTTTTGGCCAACGTACGTCCCATACTGATAAACCATACGGAAGAATGATGTACTTAATAGTTGCCCATATAGCCCGTTTCGGATTTTCCTTGAACGTACGGATGAATTTATCAATACCCTGAATAGAAGCGTTGAAGAATGGGATGTAGCGGTTAATTTTTTCCCTACACTGCCATGTCGTGAGAAGTTGATAGATACTTCCCTTGCGGCATACCCGGCTTCTTTGTTATAGGCCTGCCGGTAAAATAGCTCCTGGCACTTCCCTTGCGGCATACCCGGCTTCTTTGT
>NZ_ONTA01000322.1:0-4258 GCF_900320625.1 Megasphaera sp. DJF_B143 | reverse complement strand
TTTATGTTTGCATTATCTGCCATCTTACTAGTTCCTCCTTCAAAAAAGTATACACTCTTGTACTGATAGGATTTCTTTATTATTTTACACTATATTCAGGAATTAATCTACAGCTATTTGAAAAATCTTTCCTATCAACTGCTTTTAACAAGCGGGGCACGAGGATCCGTATCGATATACTGGACAGAAAGATGATTGCGCTTTACTTCCTGCAGCAGCTCTTTCGTCATCTCCGCCCGTCCTGCCGGATCATCAGCACTTCCCAGATGAACAGGAAGAGATTCGCTTGTATAGGCAATAATATTGTCTGGATTCCCTACATTGATTTCTGTAATATCCTTACGAAGTTCTGGTTCAAGGCTTTTCAAATACGAAAGAGAATCGCGAATGGACTGATCATGAATAGTATCGCCAAGGAGCAGAGTGTCTACTTTTTTACCAGTAATCAAAGGGGCCGATACGCCTTTAATTTGCGGGGCTGTCTCAATGACCTTTCCCGTATCATCCACATAAGCAAAACCATACATCGTGGTGATGACAGCAACAGTCTGCCGCTCCTGCATGCGGATATGGATAGTCGCCGGGAATTCGCGGCTGATGTCCGCGCTTGCTACCCGTAAATCCTTTTCCATTCGTTCCCGCATCCGGTCCGGCGATAGTTGTATCACATTAATGATCCCGTTTTGTATGCCGCAGGATTGATATACATCATCAAAGGACATCCGCTCATTCCCATCAATGATGACGGTTCCAAAAGGAATGGGAAGAAATCGCAGGATAAGCCAGACAAAAAAGACAAAAATAATACCTGTTACGGCAGCCAGTCTGCGGTTCCGGCGGCGAAGTTGTCTCTGCCTGGCAAGTTTTTTCCGCTGGCTTCTGGCCCGGCGTCGGGCAATCCGCTTCTGCGTTTTCCCCTGTGCCTCCGTCACATCCTGATGAGGCACATAGGAAGTGTCTTCTACCTGAGGCGGCACGAAGACATCATGGGTACGCTTTTTAATGCCATATGGATCATTTTCACTTTGATATGAAGTTGTATCAGAAGCCGGGGAATATGTCCCTTTTTTATCCATTGTCATAGTATAAACCTGTATATAATCACAAAACTCTACCTAATCTAAAATTTTCCGACAGATGCTTCCTTTAGAATGCGTTCACATAAATCGGGAAATTCTATGCCTGCTGCACGGGCCGCATCGGGGACCAGACTGGTCGCCGTCATGCCCGGAACCGTGTTGATTTCCAGTACAAAGGGATTTCCCTCTTTGTCCGTCATGATATCAACGCGGGAAATACCGCTGCAATGGCAAAGATGAAATACGTCCAAAGCCAGATTCTGCATCTTTTTTGTCAGTTCCGGCGAAATAGGTGCCGGACAGAGATGTTTTGCTACGCCGGGAGCATACTTGGAATAATAGTCATATTTTCCTGTACTGGAAACAATTTGAATGACGGGAAAGGCCATATCATCCATGACAGCAACAGTAAACTCATCCCCGTCGATGAATGCTTCAGCCACAATAGAATTGCTGTACTTAAACGCTTCGTTCAATGCGCTTCGTATTTCGTCTTCTGAATGAACGATTACCGTACCAATACTGGACCCCTGCCCTGCCGATTTTATGACTACAGGCAGAGAAAACCGTTTGATAATATCAGCAGCGATAGCATCTTCGTCCTGCGTATTGAAATAATAGGCAAAGGGTGCTGTTGCAATTCCCGCTCCCTGAAACGCGCACTTGCTCATGACCTTATTCATACCGACGGCACTGGCCATGACGCCCGGACCGGTATAGGGAATTCCCATCATTTCACATAATCCCTGCAATACACCATCTTCTCCGTAATGTCCATGAAGCGCATTAAAAACAATATCTATATTCTTATCCTGCAGCTGACTGGCAAGCTTATCCGGCACCAGTTCCAGAAGTTCCGCATGATACCCCTTTTCCTGCAGTGCTCCGGCAATGGCAGCTCCTGTACGGCGCGATACTTCCGCTTCCGTTGAAGGTCCGCCTACAATAACGGCAATATTCTTATCCTGCAGTGTGTCCATGATTACTTCCCCCTCCTGGCTTCTTCAATATATCGTTCCCCTATGGTATAAATATCACCGGCCCCCATAGTAATGACCAGATCTTTTGGCCGTGCATTCTTAAGCAGATACGGGACAAGCTCGTTCTTATCGGCAATATAAGTCACATCCTGCCCTGTCGTTTCCCGGACCTTATCGGCAATCAGCCTGCCCGTGACTCCGGGGATCGGATCTTCGCCAGCACTATAGACATCGGTGACGATCAATTTATCAGCACCGGTAAAAGCTCCTCCAAACTTGTTGAGTAAAAGCTGGGTCCGTGTATACCGGTGCGGCTGAAACAGGCACACCACGCGATGAGTCCCCATATCGCGGGCAGCCGTAAGTGTAGCATTGATTTCCGTAGGATGATGGGCGTAATCATCGACTACCCAAACATCATCGACAACGCCTTTCGTCTGGAACCGCCGTTTAGCTCCATGGAAATGAGAAAGAGCATGGGCGATCTTATCAAAAGGAATACCGCAACGAAGAGCAACGGCTGTAGTCGCCAGCGAATTCAGCACATTGTGACGGCCAGGGACATTGAGATTGATGGTTCCTAGTTCTTTGCCGTCATGCCATACTTCATAATGGAGCCGGCCATTAATATACCGGATATTACGGGCGTTGTAATCAGCCGGTGTTTCTATTCCATACGAAAGATACCGTCTGTTCAGGGTATTTGCCAAGGATCGTATCTTGTCATTTTCAAAACAGAGAACAGCAAATCCTTCCGGATGTATTTGTCCGATAAACTGTCCAAATGCCTTGATGATATTTTCCAGTGATCCATAATGATCCATGTGATCCGCATCTATATTAGTAATGACAGCAATATAGGGATGTTCTTTCAGGAACGATCCATCACTTTCATCAGCTTCAGCAATGACATAGTCTCCCTTTCCGAGAATAGAATTACAATGCAGATAATCCACTTCACCGCCGATAACCAGTGTCGGATCCGTACCGCTTTCATAAAAAACCTGTCCGAGCATGGAAGAGGTTGTCGTCTTGCCATGGGCACCTGCGACGGCAATGCTCTTTCCCCAGGACATAATATGCACCAGGGCATCGGAACGATGGATTACCGGTATGTCGCGGCGGCGGGCTTCCTGTAATTCCGGATTATTTTCTCTGATGGCAGATGAAATTACGACTACCTGGGCATCCTGCAAATTTTCCGGCCGCTGGCCAATGCAGATCCGGGCACCCATTTTTTCAAACCGGTCTGTCGTCGGGGAAACACGCAGGTCGGATCCGGAGACGGTAAAACCTTTTTCAATGAAAATGTTTGCTATCGCACGCATTCCCGCACCGGCAATACCAATGAAGTGAACGCGCTGTACAGTATTTAAGTTAATCATGATCAGTCACATCCTTCTGTATGCGGGAACGGTATTTCGGGCCTTTGGCAATAGAAAGCGCCAGTTCTGCAATATCATGTGCAGCTTGGGGACGGCCCTTGGATTTGCTCGCCTGAGCCATGCGCTTCAGTGCTTCCGGATCATTTTTCAAATGAACGATTTCTTCCAACAGTTCACGACCGGTCAACATCTTATCAAGGATCATTTTTGCAGCACCGCACATGACCAAAGCCTGTGCGTTGTAGCGCTGATGGTCTTCGGCAGCATAGGGATACGGAATCAGTATAGCCGGAAGTCCGCGCACAGTTAATTCCGCTAATCCCACAGCACCGGCCCGATACACAGCCAGATCAGCTGCAGCCAGTGCTTCTGGCATGTGATGGAGATAGGGGATGATGTGGCTTCCTTCTCCATACCGCCCTTTGCCATCAATACCTTCCAATTGTCCTACGACGCGGTCGTATTCGTGGTCGCCGGTGACATGAAGGATCTGGATATCCTTGCTGTCCCGGAAATACCGGTGCACTTCAATCATTGCATTATTGATAGAACGGGCGCCCCGGCTTCCCCCTGCTACCAGTAGGGTGAATTTGTCCGGATCCAGTCCCAGTAAAGCCCGTCCATGATCTTTCGTACCAGTCAGTATATCCTTGCGTACGGGATTCCCCGTATACACCAGGATGTCTTTCCGCTTAAAGCGCTCTGCCGCTTCTTCATATCCCAAAGCGACACATTTGACAAACCGGCTTAATATCGTATTTGTGACACCGGGAATGACATTTTGTTCCTGTACCAATGTTGGAATCCCGCTCAG
>NZ_ONTA01000323.1:0-3182 GCF_900320625.1 Megasphaera sp. DJF_B143 | reverse complement strand
GTTCCACACTGCGGCTGGCGGCGGCACGGTTAAACACATCGCCTTTCTTCATGCGTACTTCCCGGGTCACAACACGGGATTTTGTCTTAGTATTACCGCGGACGACGACATCTTCCAGATGGCATTCCGTAATGCCGATATGGAGAATGCCCTTGCTGTCCAGCGTCGCATTGGATACATGGCTGTACATATAACCGTCTTTCGCATAGAGGTTATTGATATTGGCTACGTCTTTACTGATGATGGTACTGTTCAGCGGTGAACCCGGTACGAACTGGATCATCTGCTGGAGCGCTTCCGTCTTATAGACTTTATTGCCGGTAATTTCTACACCGTTGATGACGGGATTGAGCTGTACGGCATAATTCAGGGCCACCCCTTCCGGCACGTTGGTAAAGGAAGGATGGACCGTCGAGAAAAGACCGGTAGAACCGATGACATTGACATCATGGCGGACATAATCGGCACTGACCGTATCACCGACGCGCATGGCTAATTTCGGCAGCAGGTAGGCTTCAATGGCCGGGTCCGGTACAGGGCCAACGCTTACTGCCGTCGTCACTTTATTGGCATAAGGAGCGATGGATTCATCGGTGACAACATTACCATAGGGCATGGTGCTTTCCTGCCCTGGCTCCAGTACCGCCATAGGATACTTGGGAATCGTCGTATCGATTTGTACGTCACCGAGGCCGGCCATGTACGGCACAGAGGCTCCGGGGAGGCCTTCTTCTTTAGCCGATTCTGCTGTACCGACCGTCCCCTGTTCGTATCCCGTATTGCCGCTGATGACGGACTTTGCCACCTGGCTCTTCCGTTCCTGTTCGGCCTGTTCAATTTTTTCTACCTGTTCTTTTTCAGCCGGCTTGCGTACGTCTTCCGGCTTTTCCCCCTTGGCAATGGCTGCCAGTTCTTCATCCGTTTCGTACCCCGTAAGGCCGGATTTTGCATTCTTCATGACGGCTTCTGTCTCCGGCGTTGAAGCACTGGTCACTACGGTATTGAGTGCCATAGGCTTTCCTTCGTCTTTTGCGGTCATGTCTGAAGCGGATACCTTTTTTTCTACGGTCTGTCCGGGATCTGCATCATAGCCTGTTGCCGTGTCTGCAGCCCATACGGGACTTGTCACCATAGCACTGGTAATCATCATCAATAAAAATTTCTTATTCCGTGTTATCATAAGACCCTCCGTTGTCATTTCTTGGTTTCCGCACCGCGCAAACTATGACGCGCATCTTGTACGGCAGCCTGTATCTGCCGGTCCGATAAAACCTTTTTTTGTACAGGCTGTGTATATGGTACAGTCGCAGGTGGCGGTTCCGTTCTTTCCGTCTCCTGTCCTGTTTCCCCCTGTTGTACTGCCGGCAATACACCGGTATCATCTGTACTTGCAGGAACCGGTTGCACCGCCGGTATTTCTTCTACTGCCCTGTCTTCTGCCGTTACGATTGATTCCGGCTCAGCTACAGGTTGTGAATCCGGCGCTGTCATCGTCGTCCGTGACGTATCCGCTGCCGTTTCGCCGCGGACAGGCCGGGTAAAATCAGCTGGCGGCCCTTCCGGACGTGTAAACTGCCAGATGCCCAGAGCCAGCGCCAAAGCAGTCAGGACTGCCGCCAGCCGGCGGATTTTACAGCCCATACCATGGTTTTTTCGAAGATTTTTCATCTCCGCTTCTGCCAGCATGAGATTCAGTTCCCCACGGACATCAGCTTTATTGTCAAAAGACTTTTCAGCCCGTTCCAGCCAGGCTCTGGCAGAACGGACACGCTCGGCCCGTTCATTATCTGATTTTGCCATACTGCGCAAGCTCCTTTCCCAGCATGTTTATAAAATCCTGAAAAAGACAGCCTCAACAAACAAGTAAATATGGGAAGAAGCCGATATCTATCTTGGAAATACTCATCGTTTCTCCCGTATTCTCCCGTTTATACCATATTTTCTTTTTTACTTCTCTTTGTTGTCATGAATAAACCGGCTCAGCATGCCTCTCACACGGCGGATTCCCCGTTTCTGCAGCCGGTATACATAAGGCAGGCTGACAGACAGGTCCTCGGCCAGGGATTTTTGCTGCTGATCTTTGAGATAGACGCCTTCCACGACGATCTGTTCCTTCTGAGGCAGACGCTGTAATGTCTGGGCTACGTGTTCAAACAGAATCTGCCGGCCTGTCCGGTCTGCCAGATCCTCCGCCCCGTCTGGCAGCTGATCCCGCAGGGTAACGCCGTTTTCATCGGGTTCGTCGAGAGACAGGGAAGACCGTTTATTTTCCTTTTGGAGAAAATCCAGGATTTCCCCACGGATACGATGGACGGCAAAAATAGGAAAGGCCACATTGCGCCCGTAATCATACCGTTCCACCGCTTCAATCAGTCCCAGCGTTCCTTCCTGCAGGGCGTCCTGCAGAATATCCCCGGAAATGTGCCAACGCATCGCTTCCCGGAAAACCAGCGGCTGGTACTGTTCAATGAGCTGCCGCCGGCTCTCCTGGTCCCCCCGGTCTTTATATGCGCGCCAGAGTTCTCTTTCTTCTTCCGGAGCCAGAAGTTTTATCTGTTGTAATTCTTTTAAATATGTCTCCAGCAACTTCTGTCCCCCCTAATAGAAGCTGTATTTATACATGCCGCCAATAAAGGAATCATCTGCCGATTTCCAAGCGGCCACACCAAACTTACTTCCCAAATTATACTGCATACCTATGCGGTTGTCATCATGATTGAGGCCAAAAGCAGCTGTCAGCATGAAATCATTGAACAAATACTTGCCCATTTCTATATTATAATAATTATTTTCCACATCAGCTGTCTTGCTGTTGTAATCCAGTGACCCTGTCGTAATGTTGAGCATATCTAGATTCAGTGCCTTTTCCAGCGCCTGTGTAATCCCCAGACTGTTGAGCGTCATGCGGATGCCGCTCCCTATAAGTGTATTGACATCTTCACTATTAAGGGAACTGTCTTTTTTGCCACTGCTGTTCCTGAGCGTAATCAGGGAAAGAATCTGGGCCTTCGTAAGCGGCGGATTGGATCGCAGCATCAGGTCCATCGCATCGGCAGGACCGCGCAGATTGAGCAGGACATTGTACTGACCGACACGGGTATGACCTTCCACGTCCAGATAGGGGAGGAATGTATCGGGCTGATTAAATTCAGCTTTTGCCCGGGATACACGGAAATTCGTAT